>JAMOQH010000065.1 GCA_027064085.1 bacterium
TATTAATGAAGACCGTAACCAATATAAAATTACCAATATGCTTAATCAAGGTGGAGATGTTAAAACAAGAGTTATAATTGCTCAATTATGGAATCAAGATAGTTGGCTAACTTCATGGAAAAATAATAGAGACCTCAAAGACAGAGCTGAAGATGAAAACGACAACTTTGAATTTATGGCTCAATCAAATCCTACAAATGAAAACTACACTCTGTTTTTCAACCATGCTTCATTTTCACAAAGATTATTAGATGCAAACAAAGAATTCAGATTCAAATATGAAAATACAATTGTAAAAGGTGATGTGGGAGAACAAGAAATATCTCCCATCATTTGTGGTGACCGAGATGAATCAACAGGGAAATGTACATTTAAAACAGAAATTGACTTGCATATTCCTTTAAATATCGAAGCAAATATTTCATCTTATCATCAAAAGTTTTTTGTAATTGACAGAAATATCGCCTATGTTGGTGGTATGAATATGGCCGAAGAGTATTGGGACACCCCAACTCACGGAGTATTTGAATACAGAAGAATGAGTTATGATGCCAGCAACAGCGACAGAGAAGAGGTAAAAAATGGAAATGATGATGGAATAAGAAAACCATCAGATATTAAACCATACAGAGATTATTTTACTAAAGTAGAAGGGCCTTTGGTTAAAGTTGTACATGATTTATTTACAAACAGATGGGATTATTTAATTTACAACAATGTCAACTATGCTGATAAATCAACTTTAATAAACTCTATGGATTCATATCCTCAACCCTTTGAAAACGGGATTACTGCACAAATTAATGTAACTATGCCTAGACCATTTCAAGAAAATACTATACTTGAATCACAGCTTTTAGCTATTAGGCAAGCACAACATTATATTTACATTGAAGACCAGTATTTCAGAATGCCTATAGTAAATAAGGCAATTGCTATAAGAATGAATCAAGTACCAGATTTAAAATTAATTGTAATAACACAACCAATAAATGAATGGACTGACCTAGGTTGTTATTGGACTCATACTTCATATAAGTTTTTTATGGATAATTTTCCTTCAAGAGTTGAATTCTTTCAATTAAAATCATTTGATTACACATACCCTAATCATGATTGTGAAGGTACTTTTACAAATATATCATGTTATGGAAATGAAATGACAGGTTATTTTAAAAAATTTTATGTTCATGCTAAAATGTTTATTATTGACGATAAATACTTGAGTGTAGGTTCTTGTAATAAAAACAATCGTGGTTACCTATACGAAGGTGAAATGAATATATCTATTTATGATAAAACATGGGTAAAAGAACAAAGAAAGGCAATTTTTGAAAACATACTAGGCCCTGATAACTACTCTGAAATTGAAGCTTATGAAGCAGAAGATTTTAATGCAATGTTTGATAAGTTAAAAGAAATAGCACAATATAATCAAAACGCCTATGATGCATGGGATACAGATATTGCAGAAGGAGATGAAAAAAGAGATGAAGATATTGATATGGACTATACCGCAGTATCTAAAGAAGATGCTTTACCTAATGACCATAAACCTAAAGGTTTTCTATATCCACTTAGTTTTGGTACTCCTTCAGATTGTTTAATAGAAAATATTGGAGATGATGCTACCAAATAATTTGACATTTATTCAAATTATTGTAATACTCATTAAGGGATTTTAGCTTTTGTGTTAAAGAGAGGAAAAATTGGAGATTTTTAAACTGTCGTTTATTATATTTATAGCTTTTTGGGCATCTTGTCAAAAATATCAACAAGTTGATGAAGTAAAAACATTAATTAAACAAAAAAAATATGACCAAGCACTACAAGAAGCCCAAAAAGAAAGTAACTTAATAAAAAAATTTAATTATCTCGGAATTATTTACTCTAAAAAAGGTAATTTAAAAAAAGCTCAAGAATATTACAATAAAATACTTAAAACTGATAATAAAAACTTTAAAGCTTTATATAATTTAGGAATATTAAAAACTAAATCTAAAAACTTTAAAGAAGCCCTAAATATTTTTAATAAGCTCAATAAACTGTATCCTAAAAATATTGATATAAAAATAAAATCAGCCTGGGTGCATTATTACTTATTAAGCAATAGTAATGCTATTTCGATATTAAAAAAAACTGTTAATAAAAATAGAAATTCTATATCTCTAAATCAATGGAAAGAAATTTCTAAACTTTATGAGAATCTAAAAAGATATAAGGCCTCTGCTGAAGCTTATGATTATTACTTATCAAAGGCAAGGTTGCAAAATCTTAAAATAGATATTAAAAAAGCACAAAAACATTTGAATATGTTAAAATCACAAAGAAACCAAGAACTTTAAGGAGGATATATGAAACATGTTATTTTTTTAATACTAGCTACAATATTTGTTTTTGCTAGCTGTACAGATCAAAGTAAACAAACAGAAGAGCCAAAAGGCAAGCAATGTTCTTATTATACGGATTGCAAAAGTAGTGAAATCTGTTATAAAGCAGAATGTGTTGCCGCAGATAGCTATAGTTGTAAAGAAAGTGGACTTTGTCCAAAGGATTTAACTTGTAGTCAACTATCTGGAAAATGTAAACCTGTAAGTTGTACTAATCATTCAGAATGTGGGGAAGGTCAATTCTGTAATGGTAATGTTTGTAAATCTACTTGTCAAAATGAACTAGACTGTGGTATAGGTTATACTTGTACCCCAGCAACAGGCGAATGTGATTTAAAATCAGATGTAAATTGTTTAACAAATCCTGAAATTTGTACAGAAAATCAGGTTTGTAATACTGAAACCAAAGAATGTGTAAACAAAGAAGATAAAGAATGCACAAATGACTTTGAATGTGATTATGAAAATGGTCAATATTGCAATACAAATAATAATAAATGTGAAATGGATCCTAACTATTGTGTAGATGATAACGCCTGCGAAACAAATTTTGAATGTAAAGCTCATAAATGCGAACCAATTGGTGGAACAAGTTGTTCAATTGAGGAAGAATGTGAAAATGGCTTACATTGTAATAACGGAGATGGTGGAACAAATACATGTGTTCAGTGCCTTGAAGACGCACACTGTGTAGATGGAACTTGTGATTTAAGTACTAAAAAATGTATAATAGTTCAATCTTGTACAGATGACTCAACCTGCCCTGATGGCACTAAATGTGTGATGCCTGATGGAATGATGCCTGGGCTTGGTGGAGCAACAGGTGGAGGACAAGGAACTTGCCAAGAGGTTGAAGTATGCTATATTGATGCAGACTGTAACCCAGAAGATACCGACCCAGAAAATTTTGAAAAATTCTGTAAAAGGAATCAAGGTGTAGAAGACTCTGAACCTGGTTACTGTGCAACTAAAAATAACTTTGACCAAGGTGATTTAACTAGTGGTTTTTTAGATAGCTTAGGTATATGTGTAGATATTCCTGGAGTTGATTTTTTAAAATGCCCTGAAGGTCAAGAATGTGTAGATAATCACTGTTCTGGTGGAAGCGGTGGAAATTGTAATGATGCATTGGGAATAGGCCGTCAAAATTGTGAAGCAAATGGTGGAACTTGCAATGCTGATGGTGAATGTGTAGGAGCAGCCGAACCTGAATGCCATAGAGATAGTGACTGTGCTGATTTATATCCAGATAGAGAAAATCAAATTTGCCAAAGAGGTGGTTGTGTAACAGACCCAACACCAAGATGTCCAAATGGTGATTCCGATTGTACAGACCAAATGCATTGTGATTCATCAGATCAAATTTGTTATTCATGTGTTGTAGATAATAACTGTGGAAATGGCTCTGTTTGTAGAGACCATAACTGTGTAAATTCATCATTCTGTACAGATGATAGTGATTGTAGTGACGGAATGGTTTGTAGAGCAAATATCTGTAGATAAAATCTTGATTTTATATTTCTTTAATTACTTCAATAAATAAATCTCCATATTTATCAAATTTCTTTTCTCCTATTCCATGAATATTAAGCATTTCTTCTTTATTTTTAGGTAAATACTTGCAAATTTCATGAAGTGTTTTATCTGAAAATACTGTGTATGAAGGTTTTCCTTCTTTTGATGCAATTTCATACCTAAATTTTCTTAAAGTTTCAAAACAAGCACTCCATTCATAATTAACTTTTTTATCAATTTTAGTAACTTTTCGTGTTAGAGTTTCTTTATTTTTAAGAAAATCCATTGCCTTATTTGTAAATTTTAATACTGGATATTCTCCACTCGTTACCTCTAAAAAATCATCTCCTACAAGTAAATCGATTAAGGCTCTAATTGCTTTTTGTGAATAGTCTTTCATTAGGGCATAAGTGGAAACTTCGTTTAAATTCCATTTTAAAATATTTTTATTTTTAGAGCCTGCCAAAATAGCTACTATCATATTTATACCAAATTTTTGCTTTGTTCTATAAACACAAGAAATAATTTTTTGAGCTTCAATTGTAATATCTTCAACTTCTCCATCGTCTAAGCAATTACTACAATTATTACAATTATCTATCTTTTTATCTCCAAAATATTCTAAAATATACGACCTAATACATTTTGAAGTATGACAGTAATTAACTATAGCTGATAATTTTTCATATTTAATTTTTATAATATTTTCAGAAGATTCAAATTCATTATTTTCAATAAAATATCTTTGAGTTTTTATATCTTTAGGGTTAAATATCAATATACAATGAGCATCAAGACCATCTCTACCAGCTCTACCCGCTTCTTGGTAATAACTTTCTAAATCTTTAGCTAAGTTATTGTGTATTACAAATCTTACATTTGATTTATCTATCCCCATACCAAAAGCATTAGTTGCAACCATAATATTTACTTTATCATTAATAAAATCGTTTTGATTTTTTTGTCTTTCTTTATCACTCATTCCGGCATGATACTTTCCTACTTGATATTTTCTTTCTAAAAGCTCTGAGAATATAGAATCAACTTCTTTCCTTGTAGAAGCATAAATAATTCCTCCTTCATTTTTATGCTCTTTTAAATATTTTTTTATATAAGATAAACTGTTCACTCCTTTTACTATAGAAAATTTTAAATTTTTTCTATCAAATCCACTAATAAAAATATTTGGACTAAAATTTAGATTTTTTATTATATCCTTTTGAACTTTAGGAGTTGCTGTTGCAGTAAAAGCAGATATTATTGGTCTATTTTGTAAGCTGTTTATAAACTTAGGAATATTTAAATAAGATTTTCTAAAATCATGCCCCCATTGAGAAATACAATGAGCCTCGTCAATTGCTATTTGAGCTATGTTTTTGGATTTAATTCTTTCAATAAATTCAATAGATTCAAATCTCTCTGGAGTGACATAAATAATTTTATAATCACCATCGTTAATACACTCATAAACATTCATAATATCGTTAAAACTTAAAGTACTGTTAATATAAACCGAAGGAATATCGAGTGAATTAAGTGTATCAACTTGGTCTTGCATAAGAGAAATTAAAGGAGAAACGACTAAAGTAATTCCATCAAGAATTAAAGCAGGTATTTGATAACAAATAGATTTACCTCCTCCTGTTGGTAAAATACCTAATGTGTCATTTTTGCTTAATATACTATTTATTATTCCTTCTTGTTTTTCTTTAAATGAACTATAACCAAAATATTTCTTTAATACATCATATATATCTTTATTCATAGATTCTCCAATATGTGAATTATCATGCTCATAGTAGTATATCCAAGAAAATAAAAATAGCAATTAAAATATTTACAAAACGAGCAAAATAACATATAATAGTTCAAATAAATTTAGGAGTAAACATGGAATACAACAAAAAAAGATTTAATAACAAATTACCAAATGAAGATGGATACTTTGGAGAATATGGAGGAAGTTTTATACCTCCTAATTTAGAAGAAATAATGAAAGAAATAAATTCTGAATATCAAAAGGCAATAAATGACGAAAGCTTTTTAAATGAATTACATGACTTATATAAAAACTATGTTGGTAGACCATCTCCTATATTTTATGCCAAAAGCTTATCTAAAAAATATGGAGCAAAAATTTATTTTAAAAGAGAAGATTTAAACCATACTGGAGCTCATAAAATTAATCACTGTTTAGGTGAAGCATTATTAGCAAAAAGAATGGGAAAGAAAAAAATCATTGCTGAAACAGGTGCAGGCCAACATGGAGTAGCATTAGCAACAAGTGCAGCACTTCTTGGGCTTGAATGTGATATTTATATGGGTGAAGTAGACATAAAAAAAGAATATCCAAATGTTATAAGAATGAAAATACTAGGAGCAAAGGTTATTCCTGTAACAGCAGGCTTAAAAACACTTAAAGATGCAGTTGATGAAGCATTTAATCAATATTTAGCCGACCCTGTTAATCAATTTTATGCAATTGGATCTGTTGTTGGTCCCCACCCCTTTCCTATGATGGTTAGAGATTTTCAAACAGTAGTTGGCTATGAAGCAAAAGAGCAATTTTTAAATTTAACAGGAAAAGCTCCTGATAATCTAGTTGCTTGTGTAGGTGGTGGAAGTAATGCAATTGGGCTTTTTACAGCATTTTTAGATAATAAAGATATAGATATTTATGGAGTAGAGCCTTCTGGGCTTGATATCAATACAGATGGGCAACATGCAGCAACTTTAACTAAAGGAACAGTTGGAATTATGCATGGTTTTAAATCATATATGTTACAAAATGAAAAGGGAGAACCACTAGAGGTTTACTCTGTAGCAAGTGGCCTTGATTACCCTTCTGTTGGGCCTCAACATTCTTATTTAAAAGATATAAAAAGGGTAAATTACAAACATATAAATGATAAAGAAGCAATTAGTGCATTTTTTGAAATCTCAAAACTAGAAGGAATTATTCCTGCAATAGAATCAGCTCATGCAATAGCATATAGCTTTAAATTAGCCAAAGAAAAGCCAAACTCTACAATTTTAGTAAATTTATCGGGAAGAGGAGATAAAGATATTGATTTTGTTGTAGAAAATTATGGTTTTGGTAACTAATAAGCCCTATAAATAGGTCTTATTAGTAAATTAAAGCCTTAAAAAGTCTTTAATTTTTATTTACTTAAGAAAACTTATCAACATTAAAAAATCTTTTAACTTTAAAAATATCAGAATTTAAGGCCTCGTCAAGAGTACCTAAAAAAGCTAACTTTTTATCACCTATCATTAAGATAGTTTTTCCTGCCCTTTTGATACTTAATAGTTCATGCGTAACGGTTACAAGGGTAATACCTAAATCTTCATTCATTTTAACAAATAATTCATCCATACCTTTTGCCGTTACAGGGTCTAAACCTGCTTGAGGTTCATCAAAAAAAATTATTTTAGGGTCTGTTACCATAGCTCTTGCTAAAGCAGCACGCTTTTTCATACCTCCCGATAATTCAGGTGGATATTTTTTTCTATGTTCGTAAAGATTTACTTGAAATAATTTTTCTCTTGCTATCTCAAGAGCAACTTTAGAGTTAAAATTAGGATAATGCATATTAATAGGTAACATTACATTCTCTTCTATAGTCATAGAATTTAAAAGTGCAGAATTTTGATATAAAATTCCAATTTCTTTATAAAAAGGATCATTTTCTGGAATAGGATAAGTTAATTCTCTTCCCATAAATTTAACAGTTCCTGACCTTGCAGGATTTAAACCAATAATAGCTTTTAAAAGTGTGGATTTACCACTTCCGCTTTCTCCTAAAATTATAAATCTATCTTTTTCATATATATCAAATGATAAACCATTAAGTATAGGAGGAGCATCACCATAACCTATAACTAAATCTCTTCCTTCTATCATAATTTTTTTATTCATGAAGCCTCAATAAAATCTGTAATAGAGCTGTATAGTCAAAGCATGTGTTTTTTGAAATAAATTATCAATAATACCATTTCTTTCTATCCATAAATTATAGTTTAATGATATAAAAGATGATAATTTAAGCATTACCGTTGACTGAAAAGTGAAATAAGATTGCTCAATTGACATATTTGGAATTAGACTTAATATATCTATGGTGATGTCTAAAAAACTAAAGGGAGAAGAAGTTAAATAAAAAGAAATTTCAGGCCCTTGTAAAAATTCAATACCATCAACTTCTTTTAACTCTGTATTACTCTCATTAAAAACATATACATTTCTAGAAATATCCTGCTTTAAACCATAACCTAATCTTAAAAATAAAGATAAAATTGTTGTATATTTATATTCTAAGTTTAAGCCTGCACCCTCTTGTAAAGAAGTTGATCCCAAATAATCAGAAACAGCAAAAGATTTAACATTAGTTAAAATTCTTTCATTGTTATCACTATCAATAATTTTGATATTATTTAAATCATGAGCATAATGCCTAAATAAATTAGTTTTAAGGGCTAAAGACATATAAGGGCCAAGATAATTGCTTATTCTATAAATACCAACTAAGTTATTCTTTAAAGTATCTTTAGTATTTACCAAATATGAAGTTTCTTGATTATTTGATGAGTTCGTAGCTGAAGTTGATTGAAAATACTCAAATATTTCTAACCTATTAGTAAAGTAATACTTTTCTTTATCAAAACTTGTATTTGACTTTATTTCTACTCCAAAACTATAAGTTTGAGTATCTTGTTTTCCTTGTACTGATTGGGAACTAGTAAATGAAAATACCCCAGACATCAAATTATTAAAAGACCAACCAGATTCACTTGAAAAAAAGAAAAAATCTGTTGTTTCTCCGCCTCCTAAAATTCTATCCGTTTCAGAATCAAAAACCATTTTAGAGTATGATGCCTTTCCTGCAACAGTCCTAACGGTTATATAATTAGTTAAAGAATCACTAGTTTCATTTCTTTTAGTTATGCGATATAAATGTGGAGGAAGTATCCAAACTGCAGTTCTTTCACCTTTTGATGCATCAGCACCAAAACCAGTTACAATTAAAAATTTTGATTCTTCATCATAAAGCAAATATCCTTTTCTTTGCCTATTACCAAACTGGTCAACAGTATCAACAATCAAAGCAGACCAATCAGGTTTTACTATTGTTAATTGCTCCATTTCAATTACAACTTCTTTAGTAAATCTTAAATTTTTAGGACCACTACCTATTAACAAAGAATATTTACCAGGATCTAAAAACACTCTATGCCCTGGCTTACCTGCTTTAATATATTTTCCATATTGGTCATAAATAAGATAGCTTGGTTCTCGTTGATCATCAACTAAATAAGGAACAAATAAAACACCTTTTTGCATTAATGGAATAGTTTTATCAAATTCTAGCTGTTTTTTTACCATTTCTTGAAATTCAATATCTTCTTTTTGGGTATCATTTTTTGTCAGACTATCTAATTTATTCAAATTTTCATCATTTGAATAAGTAATTATTGATATAAATAATAATAAAAATATAAAAATATTATTTTTTTGAAAGTTTATCATAAGCTTCTATTAAAAATTTATCAATTTCTTCTTGTAAGATATTACTCATTTCTCTTGCAACATATACCATAGATTTATTTACAATTTTTTTTCTTCTTTCAAACCTATAGCTAACTAGTGTTTTATTAGTTTTAAAATCAAATATTTTTAATTCAACAGATATTCTTGCAAATACATCTTTTTCTGATTTAATATTATCTAAAACGAGTATTCTTCCCGATAGAAGTAAATCAGGTATTTTGTCATACTTAATAGTAACATCTTTAAACATATTACTTATTTTTAACTGATTGGTAATTAAATCTGCTATCATCCTTTCAGGTTTTACAGCCCAAAATTGAGATTTACTATATTCAAGTTCATAAGCAGAAGTTCTATTGACAATATTGTATCTATCGTATATTTTATCAATACTAAATCTTTTAACTCTAATAACATAAGGCAAAGTTTTAACTTCTGATTTCTTAGTGTTATAATATATTTCATAATATTTTTTATTTATCTTTTGAGAAAAACAAGATGAAAATAATGTTAAAAACAAAACAAACAAGATATAAACCATTTTTTTTATTAATTGTATTTTCATTTTATTCCTCATTACTTCTTAAAATAGCAGCAGGATTTTCCATAATAATTCTATTAAATTCTTTAAAATATTCAATTCCTTCAGATAAATCATCAACAGAATTTATTATAGCCTCTTTACTTCTTAACATAGTTAAATTAACAATTTCCGTTGTTTTCTTTATAGAATCAACTAATGAATTTATATTATCTATAGTTTTTTTGACATCAGTTTTTGCAAATTTATCACTACCTTTTTGCAATGATTTAATTATTGATTTGATAATACCATTTGGCTTAGTCATTTTTTTAATCATTTTACTAAGACTCTTAAAATCATTTAAAATACCATTCACTTCTATAACTGTTTTATTTACTCCTATAGAAATACTTGCACTACTTCCTAAAATTGATTTTATATCAGCTCTATTTTCTTTTATAATTCCATTCACATTTTCTGTTATTGATTCTACATTATCAACCATTCTCTTTAAACTATCATCATCTAATTTTGAGAGTAATTTATCTGTTTTATCTAAAATTCTATCTATTTTCTCCGTTATTTCAGACGCTTTTTTAGTAATATCATCTAAACCTGACTTTTTACCTGGAATTAAGCCACTAATAGGAATATCTTTTCCTTTTCCTCCCCCTTTTAGTTCAACAAACTTTAATCCCGTAATACCAAGACTACCTAAATTTGCATAAGTTCCATTTTTTATCGCAACATCTGGCTTTATGCACATATCAATCCTAACAATAGTAGTATCATCTTTATCTATTGAAATATGTTTAACCTGCCCAACATTCATGCCCTGAAATTTAACACTAGAACCTTGAGTCAATCCAGAAACTGAAAGCTCTTTAAAAGTTGTATAATAGCAATTTTCTTTTTTTAACAATTTTTGACCAACTAAAACAGAAATTGTACCAACAAAAACTAGTATTCCAATTATAAAGAAAACAGCCACCCTCCTTTTTTGTTTTTTAGTTATTTGCATACTTTTCCTTTCTAAGTATAAAGAATAAAACTAAATAAAGCATCTATAAAAACTACTAAAAATATACTTGTAACAACTGATTCTGTTGTTGCCTTACCAACAGCATCAGCCCCCCCCCTTACTTTAAATCCTTTATAAGCAGCAACAGAGAGTATTACCCAAGCAAAAGATAATGCCTTTGCTACTCCCCAACCAATATCTGATAATTTAATAGCATCAATAAGTTGATCTATAAATGCCATAGGAGGAACATCATAAGCAACTGCAATAATTAAACCCCCAAATACTCCTGCAAAATTAGCAAGCATAGTTAAAACGGGCATACTAAAAGTAAATGCCCAAAACTTTGGAGTTAAAATAAATTTATATGGCAGTATTCCCATGGTTTGCAAAGCATCTACCTCTTCCATAACGACCATAGTACCTATTTCGGCAGAAATAGATGAACCTATTCTACCTGAAATTATAATTGCAGTAATTAAAGGGCCTAACTCTTTAAACATAGATACTCCAATAAGGAGAGCTAAATAATTCTGCCCTCCAAATTGAACAAGTTGAACAGCTGCTTGCATAGATATGGTAATACCAATTAAAAAAGATAATAAAGTTACAATAGTAATAGCTTGATATCCAATTTGATATAATTCTTTGTATAAAGCACCTTTAACAATAAACCTTCTATCAAAGATAGACTTTAAAGAGTGATAAAGCATTTCAGTGAAAATAATTAAGAACAATAAAATTTGGTCGTATTTTTCAATTAAAGAATCTCCAATTTTATCTAATATGTTTTCTTTATTTTTTTTATCTACTTTTGTTTGTATATTTATTTCCGGTAATTCAATATCCAAAATCAATTTATTAGGATATAATTTTTTATAATATCTTAATATACCTTTTAAAGCCGTACCCACAACAATATTTTTAGTGATAACTTTAAGCTCTCCTTTTTTTAGTTCTTTACTTAGATCACTAAACAACTTATCTGAGTTTCCGTAATCAATTTTTTCTTTAATTATATATTCTTTTGCCATAAACCTAACTAACTATATAAATTTTATATAACACAATATTAATATTTTTACAAATTTAAATAATTTAGACTACAACTAGCCAAATAAACCACATTGCAGTTCAAATATAGTAAATCACAACAGCATTTTTCTTGATAAATAAAATAAATAAGGCTATACTACAAAAGACATAACTTTGAGGCCTTATGAAAAGTTTACCAATAGGAATACAAACATTTACTGAAATAATAGAAGAAGGTTATTACTATGTTGATAAAACAAAGTTTATTCATAAATTATTTTACAGTAAAAAATATTATTTCCTTTCTCGCCCTAGAAGATTTGGCAAATCTTTATTTTTATCAACCTTAAAGAGTGCTTTTAAAGCTCAAAAAGAATATTTTACGGGCTTATATTTAGAAAATAATTGGAATTGGGATAAAAAATATCCTATTTTATATATTTCTTTTGGAAGTGGAGTAACGGGTGGAAAGGAGCAATTACAAATAAAATTAAGAAATTTAATTATAGATTGGAAAAGAGAATATAGTATTAAAAAACTTAAAAAAGAAGACCTAAATGGACAATTTTTTGAAATAATTCAGATTTTACATGAAAAATACAATGAAAAAGTAGTAATTTTAATAGATGAATATGATAAACCTATTTTAGATATGATAAATAAACCTAATTTAGCTATAGAAGTAAGAGATGAACTTAAAAACTTCTATTCTGTAATAAAAGACAGTGATGAATATTTAAAATTTGTATTTTTAACAGGTGTTACCAAATTTTCAAAGGTAAGTTTATTTAGTGGATTAAATAATCTTGAAGACATCACTCTTGATGAAAATTACGCTACAATTTGTGGATATACCCAAAACGAACTTGAAACAGTTTTTAAAGAAAGGCTTGAAACTGTTGATTTAGATAAATTAAAATTATGGTATAATGGCTATAATTTTTTAGGGGATAAAGTTTATAATCCATTTGGCATATTATTGTTTTTTTCAAAAAATAACAGCTATAGAACATATTGGTTTCAAACAGCTACTCCAAGTTTTTTAATTAAATTAATGCAAAAAAATAAATATTATATACCTAAACTTGAAAACTTAGAGGTTACAGAAGAAATTATAGGTAGCTTTGATGTAGATAAAATAAAACTTGAAACATTATTGTTTCAAACAGGATATTTGACTATAGACAGAGTAAAAACTGATTTTCTTGATAATCAAGTATATGTTTTAAAATATCCAAATAGAGAGGTTAAAAATTCTTTAACAACTTATATAATAGATTATTTAACCAATGAAGATGCAACAAACAGGTTGCGATATCAAAATCAACTTTATAAAGCATTCATGGATGATGACTTAAACAAACTAAAAGCCTTAATTTTTACTCTTTTTGAAACCATACCAAATGACAACTACAGAAAAAATGACATAGAAAACTACGAAGGATATTATGCAAGTGTTTTATATGCTTATTTTGCATCATTAGGCTTAAAAATGGTAGCCGAAGATTCAACAAACAGAGGTTATATAGACTTAACAATATTTTTTGAAAATAGAGCCTATATTTTAGAATTTAAAGTTACAAAAGGAACTCCAAAAACCAATCCTGCATTAAAACAAATCAAACAAAGAAAGTACTATCAAAAATATCTTAATGATTATGACAAAGTTTATAATATTGGTATTGTTTTTAGTAAAAAGAAAAGGAATATTGCTAAGTTTAATTATGAGACGGTGAAAATATAAAAAACAAATAAGACAAGCACCTCAAGAAACCGTACACGGTTTAAAAACCGTAAAGCAGAAAAATCTACTATGACTTGACGCAACGAAAGCCGAGATCGTCGAGCATATAAGTCGGCTCAGCGTCGCCGCGACTAGAAGAACGCAGGTTAGCGGACTCACTACTCCACCCACCCCCACGCAACACACGAGAAGCACAAGTGCTGTCATAACAATCTTCTACCCATTCCCATACATTTCCTGCCATGTCATATAAGCCATAAGGATTTTTACCACTACTCTTACTTCCTACTTCCCAAGTTCTATTCTTTCCACAGCCATCATTACTGTTAGACTTACCATCTTCTTCATCCATCACTGCATAATAACAACTGGCCTTATCACTTCCCCATGGATAAATACGAGTATCTCCACCACGAGCAGCCTTTTCCCATTCCGCCTCGGTTGGTAAGCGTTTACCCACCCATTTACAGTATTCTTTAGCTCCATACCAATTTACACCATTCATTGGATGATTATCTCTACTACTATTTCCATAATTATTATATTCATAATCA
>JAMOQH010000066.1 GCA_027064085.1 bacterium
CAATTGATTAGAGCTTCAAGATCAGTTACTGCAAATTTAGCTGAAGGATACGGTAGATTCCATTATAAAGAAAATATTCAATTTTGCAGACAAGCAAGAGGCTCTCTTTTTGAATTAATAGATCATCTGACTGTGGCCTTAGATGAAAAATATATAAATACAGATGAATTCAATTCTTTGAGAGCTAAATGTTATAATTTAATCAAAAAGCTCAATAGTTTAAAAAGTTTAAAATATCTAAAATTCAACCGGAGAAAACAAAATGACTACACCACTACCCACTATACTACTATACTACTACACTACTCAACCGTAAAGGATAGCCATGAATAACAAACTACTAAACAACCTAAAACCAAAGAGTGAATTTACAAAAAATGTATTAACTCTAATGACAGGGACAACTATTGCTCAGGCAATTCCTATAGCGATTAGTCCTATTTTAACGAGACTATATACTCCTGAAGATTTTGGGGTGTTTGTTTTGTATGGCATAATAAATTTATATTTATTATTTTTAAAGTTAGAATTAAATATTATTGCGAAGGTTTTTATATGAAGTTACTATTTATCTTCGGAACACGACCTGAAACTATAAAGATGGCTCCACTGATTAAAGTTTTTAAAGATAATCCAAAATTTAATATAAAGGTATGTGTTACAGCGCAGCATAGAGAGATGCTTGATCAGGTATTGAACTTTTTTGATATAAAACCAGATTATGATTTAAACATAATGAAACCTAATCAGACACTTTTTGAATTAACCGCAAATTTAATAAAGCGGCTTGAAGATGTTTTAGAATCATCCAAACCTGACTTGATTTTTATTCAGGGAGACACAACAACAGCATTTGTTGGAGCATTGGCTGGCTTTTACAAAAAAATAAAGGTTGCACATATTGAAGCAGGACTAAGAAGCCACAATAAATATTCGCCATTTCCTGAAGAGATAAATAGAATATTAGCAGGTCACATTGCAGATTATCATTTTGCACCTACAGAAAAAGCTAAAGAGAATCTTGCAAAAGAAGATATCAAAGAAAATGTTTGGGTTGTGGGAAATACCGTAATTGATGCATTGTTTTTGGGTCTAAAGATTATAGATGAAAATCGAGATTTAAAATCCCAAATAGAATCCTATTTTAATTCAAAATTCAACATTCAGAATTCAAAATTGATTTTAGTAACCGGTCATCGCAGAGAAAGCTTTGGTAAGCCTTTTGAAAATATCTGTTATGCATTAAGAGAGATTGCAGATGCCAATGACGATGTTGAAATTGTATATCCCGTTCATCTCAATCCCAATGTTCAAGAACCAGTAAAAAGAATTTTAAGCAATCATCCAAAAATCCACTTAATAGAACCTTTAAGTTATCCTTATTTGATCTGGTTGATGAATAAGGCTTATCTAATACTGACCGATTCAGGTGGCATTCAAGAAGAGGCACCATCTTTAGGAAAGCCTGTTTTGGTTATGAGAGATGTTACAGAAAGGATAGAAGGCATTAATGCTGGCACGGCAAAGCTGGTTGGAACAGATAAGGATAGAATAATAAAAGAAACGCTGCTTTTATTGAAAAATAAAGATGAATACGAGAGAATGACAAAGGCTGTAAATCCTTATGGCGATGGTAAGGCCAGTATGAGGATATTAGAAATTGCAAAAAATATGTAGGAGGGGGATGAAAGTGGTAGAATATTATCTAAACAGCTTAAAAAATAAACCTAATGTGAGCGGTAAAGTTTGTGTAATGGGGTTGGGATACATAGGGTTACCTACGGCAGCACTTCTTGCTAATAGAGGTTATGAAGTAGTTGGCGTTGATGTTAAGCGGGATGTTGTAGAAATAATAAATTCAGGTAAAATCCATATTAAAGAGCCGGGATTGGATACATTTGTAAAGGCTGCTGTTCAATCAGGTAAATTGAAAGCTTACATCAAACCCAAGGAATCTGATGTGTTTATAATAGCAGTACCTACGCCTTTCTATAATGATAATAGTGAGGTACCCAAGCCAAATATTGAATATGTGCTAGATGCAACAAATATCATAGCTCCTTATTTGAAAGAGGGAAATATAGTTATTCTTGAATCAACTTCCCCTGTGGGAACAACTGAAAAAATAACAAACCTATTAAAAAAAATAAGACCGGAGTTATTTAAGAATGATGATATTAGATTGTATATAGCTCACTGTCCTGAAAGGGTTTTGCCGGGGAGAATAATGAAGGAATTGATAGAGAATGATAGAATCGTCGGTGGAATAAATAAGAGGTCTTCTGAAGTGGTTGCTGATTTTTACAGAACTTTTGTTTCTGGCAAAGTTCTAACGACGGATGCCAAAACGGCAGAACTTTGTAAACTAGTAGAAAATTCTTATCGGGATGTGAATATTGCTTTTGCCAACGAGCTGTCAATTATTTGTGATAAGTATGATATAGATGTGTGGGAGTTGAGAGAATTAGCTAATAGGCATCCGAGGGTGAACATTCTTTTTCCAGGGGTTGGGGTAGGAGGACATTGTATAGCGGTTGATCCGTGGTTTATCGTTTCAGATGCTCCTGAAGAGGCTAAGTTAATTAAAACCGCAAGAGAAGTAAATAACTATAAAACAGAATGGGTAATAGAAAAGATTAAAAATGAAATTTTAAAATATGAATTAGAAAATAGAAAAAAGCCAAAAGTGGCGTTAATGGGGCTTGCATTTAAACCAGATATTGATGATTTAAGAGAATCACCAGCTTTGTATATTGCAAGAAAATTAAACAGTGAATTTGATAATTTAATATTTGTAGAGCCAAATATTGAAAAATTTGATGAGTTTGAAATTACTGATTATAATAAGGCTATTGAGGAAGCTGATATTATTGTATTTTTAGTTGCTCATAAAGAGTTTAGGGATTTAGATGTAAAAGATAAAAAAATTTTAGATTTTTGTGGAGCAAAAAATCAATAATGAATAAACTAATACAACTCATATCCTCATCTACAGGATTATTAACAATATCGCAAATCATTTCATTAGGATTTGCATTTATATCTTCTATAGTAATAGCAAACTCATTAGGGCTTGAAAAATTTGGGATATATACATTTTATTTTAGTATTACTTCTATTTTTTTATTGTTTTTTAGATTTGGGTATTTTTCATCAGTAGGGGTGTTGATTGTGAAGACTAATAATATTAGAAGACAATCTGAATTAATAGGTACTGGGTTTGTTTTATCAATTTTAATTGGTGTTGGATATAGTTTATTTTTATTTTTAATTAGTAACTATATAGATAGTTTTTTCAAAAGTAACATAAGAGAGTATATATTACATACATTGCCGTTTTTAGTTTTTTTGCCACTTACAATGTATCTTAATCAAGTAGTACAATCTTTGAATAATTACAAACCACTAATAATTTACAATGTATTATCAGCTTTTATATCTTTTATAATGGTTTTGTTTTTGTATTTTTCTCATTTAATTAATATAGAGTATTTGATTTTTTCAAAAATTATTCCAATGAGTGTTATTATTTTAGCTATTTTTATTGTCTTTTTTAAAATGAGTTTTTCAAATTTATTTAAAAATACGAGCCTAATAAATTTAAAAAATAAAAAGCATGGATTTCATTTGTATTTAGGGCAAATTGCTGATCAGTTTGTATATAAGAGCGATGAACTTATGATAAATTATTTTGTAGGGAGTAGTGAACTTGGACTTTATAAAATAGCTCAGCAACTAACTACTCCTTTTGGAATGCTTGCAAAAAATTATGCATTTTCAAAGTTTAAAATTGTAGCAAATAGTTCTTTTGTAGATAATAAACTACAAGAAACACTTTTAAAAATATCTATTTTTTCTATGATAGCAAGTATTGTTTTTTCTTATATAATAATAAATTATTTTTATATAGATGAATATCATTTTGCTTTTTATATAGCTATAATTTTAAATATAGCAATATTTTTTAACTCTATTTTTCAATTATACAATAATTTTTTAAATGGTCACTCTTTAGGAAAAGTTACGAGAAATAATTCAATTAAAATGAGTATTGTTAATTTAGGCGGAAATCTTTTATTTATTCCATTTTTGGGAGCTATTGGAGCAGGATTTGCATCACTAAGTGCAATGTTTAGTTATTGGTATTTCAGTTTAAAAGAATATAAAAAGTTTATAAATAGGGGTTAAAATTGGATAACAGTATAAAAATAAAAATATGGCTTTTAAACCAATTAAATGGAGATGAAAAAGGTGATAAATGGGGGCATAGGTGGAGAGGAACTCAAAAAATTAGGTATGAAGAGACAATAGAATTTGTAAAGAAAAATATTGATGTTAATAAAAAATATGATATATTAGATATAGGTTGTTCTCATGGTGATTTTACTAAAGTAATTGTAGAAACTTTTAAAAACTCTAATATATTTGCTACTGACATTTCAGAGAATGCTATAAAATCAGCTAAAAAGTATGTAGGCAAAGGAGATTATGAGATATCTGAACTCCCTAATTTGCCTTTTAGAGGTAAAAAATTTGATTTAATTTTTGCTATTGAAGTTTTATATTATTTAGAGGAGAAAGATAGATTGAAATCATTTGAGAATATTTATAATAAATTAAATAAGGGCGGATATTTTGTGTTTAGTTCAGTTATAGATGATGGTGGTGGTAGATATTTTGATGAAAATGATGCAATAGAAAAAATAAAAAAATATTTTAAAATATTAGATATTGGATATGTTCGCACAAAAGGTGCAGTAAAGTTTGAACAATTTTTTATGAGGTTTATTTTATATTACAATATTTTACAAAATATTGATGTATATAAGTCAAAAAAATATTCAAATGGTTTAAAATCAATAATAGTGAAGTTGTTGTCAAATAAAATAGTAAATTTGTTTATAAAAATATTAATTTATCCTTTTTATAAAGTAAGTGAACTGATAATATCTAGTAAAACTATTATGAAGATTATAAAAAATATGACGATTATATGCTGCGAAAAAAAAGTAAGAGGAAATATACTTATTATTGGAAGGAAAATAAGTGATTAAAAGTAAAGTTATCATTACAATTGATACAGAAGTTGGAGAAAAGGCTAAAAATTTTGATGGTGGATTTGAAAAACTAGTAATTGGTGATATAAATGGTGAATTTTATGGTGTTCCTAAAATTATGGAACTTTCTGAAAAGTATGGATTTAAATGTGAATTTTTTGTAGATGTTTATGAATATAAAAAGTTTGGGGAAGAAAGATTTAAAAAGCTATGTCAAGATATAGATAAAAGAGGACATGAGGTTCAACTTCATACTCATCCATCTTATGCTTATGATAAAGATAGAATAAATATGTATGAATATTCCATTGAAGAGCAAATAAAAATAATAAAAGATGGTAAAGAGCTTATAAAAAAATGGATAGATAAATACCCTATTGCTCATAGAGCAGGTAATTATGGAGCTAATGATGATACTTTAATAGCTTTAAAAGAGAATGGTATTTTTATTGATTCATCATTTTTCTATAAACATCCAAATTCAAAAATAAATGCACCTACTATAAATACACCTATCTTATATAAAGATGTATTACAATTCCCTATAACTGTGGCTAAGCATTTTCCAAGAAGAAAAGGAATACCAATACCAATAAAAAAGAAATATTTTAAATTAGATGTAAATGGTATGGATAAAAATAAAATTATACAATCTATTAAGCAATTGCAAGGACAAGTTGAATATATAATATTGTTTTTACATAGTTCTAGTTTTATAAAGACTGACCATAATAAATTGGATAGATTTGAAGTTAATTTTAAAGCAATTGAAAGTTTTGAAAGTGCTTTGGCTTATTGTAGAAAAGAAAATATTAATTCTATTTTATTTAAAGATATAATCAAATGTTAAAGAATTTACAAGAATACACAAATAATTTATTAAATTGGATAGAAAAAAATGGTTATGCTGGATGGGATCCTTATGATGTACAAGGTAGTGAATTTTATACAAAGTATTTACAAAGTGGAAATAGATTTTTTCATAAAGTAGGTAGGATTTTAATAAATCAAGCAAATTTTTATACTCCATTTTTTATAAGAAAAATATTGGGTATAAAATCAAAAATTAATGCAAAAGCTATGGCACTATTATCATTATCTTTTATAAAATTATATCAATTAACTAAAGATGAAAAATATTATAAAAAATATAATGAATGCATAGAGTGGTTGTTATCTCATAATCATTCTAAAAAAGAAAATACTCTGGGTTGGGGGTATCCTTTTGATTGGCATTCATTGATATTTATACCAAAAGAGACTCCTCTTTGTGTGCCAACGGTATTGGTTGGTCATGCATTGCTTGATGAATATGAGAAATTACAAAATCAAGAAAGAAAAGAGAGTATTATAAAGATAAAAAATTTTTTATTATCTCTAAATAGGACTCAAGTTTATGATAGAATATGTTTTAGTTATTCTCCTATTGATGATTATATGGTAATAAATGCAAATTTATATACTGCATCATTTCTTACAAGATATGCTGTATTATTTGATGATAGAGAAGTTTTAGAATTAGCAAGAAAATCAAGAAATTTTGCAATTTCCCAACAAGAAAAAGATGGTAGTTGGCCATATTGGTCAAAATTATATAAAGTAAAAATGAAGCCTTATGTAGATAATTATCATACAGGTATAAAATTACAGTGGCTAAAAATATGTAATGAATATGATTATAATGAAAAAGAAAAAAAAGCTATAGAAATTGGAACAAAATATTATTATGAAAATCTTTTTACAGAAGAAGGAATTCCAAAATTAGCAGATAACCAAATATACCCTGTGGATATTCACGGACCTGCTCAAGCATTTGTAACATTTAATTATGTAGGAATTAAAGAGTATGAAGAGATTTTAGAAAAAGTTTATAATTTTGTAAATAGTAAAATGAGAGATAAAGAAGGATTTTATTATTATAGAATCAATAAATTTGGTCATATCTCAAAAATTCCATATTTAAGATGGGCGGAAGCTTGGATGTTGTACGGATTGGTTAATTTAATTGAATATAAACAAAGGAAAAGTTGATGTGTGGAATATTGATGGTATATGATAAAAAAAGAAAAATAGAAAAGAAAGAAATAGTAAAACTAAGAGATTTCATGATTCATAGAGGTCCTGATGATGCAGGTATTTTTGTAGATGAGCAAGAAAATATAGCATTAGCACATAGAAGGCTTTCGATTTTAGATTTATCTGCTGCTGGTCATCAGCCTATGACGATAGATGAAAATTATATAGTATTTAATGGAGAAATTTATAATTATGTTGAGTTGGCTCAAGAAAGTAAGATTAGCTTACAAAGTAATCATTCTGATACTTTTGTATTATTGAATTTGCTTAATAAATATAAAGAGAAAATTTTAAATAACTTAAATGGAATGTGGGGATTTGTATATTATGATACATTTAACAAAGAACTTTTAATTTCAAGAGATAGATTTGGGAAAAAACCGCTGTATTATTATGAAGATGAAAATGTATTTATAGTATCTTCTGAAATAAAGCCTATTTTATATTCAAAATATTATAAGAAAGAAATAAACCAAAATGCAGTTAATGAATATCTAAAAACGGGTTTGGTGGATGGACTTGAAGAGACATTTTTTAAAGGTATTAAAAGATTTCCATCAGCTCATTATGGGATTTATGATTTAAAAGAAAAAAGGTTTAAAATTATTAGAAGATATTATTCAATCGAAGAATCTATTTATGAAGTGTCAGATAATGAAGAAGAAAATATTGCAAAATTTAAAGAATTGTTTTTTGATGCAGTAAAAATCAGACTTAGAAGTGATGTAGAAGTTGGAACTTGTCTTAGTGGCGGACTTGATAGTAGTAGTATATATTGTGTTGCTAGTGAAATTTCAGATAAACCAATTCAGTCTTTTTCATCAAGGTTTAAAGAAGAGGGTTATGATGAAGGATATTTTATAGATAAAGTTATACAAAAATATCCTGGTAAAAATCATTTTGTATTTCCTGAATATGATAATTTTGAAGAAAAATTGAGAAAAATAATATATTATCTTGAAGAACCAAGTAAAGCAATGGGAGTTTATCCACAATGGCATGTGATGGAGTTAGCCTCAAAACATCTTAAAGTTTTGCTTGATGGACAAGGTGGAGATGAGATTTTAGCAGGGTATGATCCTTATTATGTAAGTTTTTTAGCGGATATAAAAAATCCTATTAAATTTTTTAGTGAAGTTTTAGCTATTGTGGATAAAAAAGGTGTTGGAATTTTAAAATTTTTAGCTAAAGGGACATTAGGTAGATATTTAAAGGGTAAAAAAGAATTTCAAAATTCATATTTAGCAACAAAGCTTTTATATGATGTTTATAGAGATATGTTGCCTGCTCTTGTAAAATATGAAGATAAAATAGGAATGGCTTTTTCAATTGAAGCAAGAATGCCATTTTTAGATTATAGATTAGTAAATTTTGTGTTTTCTCTTGAAAATAAATATAAAATTAGGAATGGATGGAATAAATGGATTTTAAGAAAAGCTATGAAAGGTATATTACCAGACGAAGTTACTTATAGAAAAGATAAAAAAGGTTTTCCAACTCCATTTAATAAGATATTAGAGAAAAATAAACATTTGGAAAAATTTATACCTAAAAGTGTAAATGGAGAGTGGGAAAAATGGCGATATGTATCACTTGGAATTTGGAAAGAAATGTTTTTTGAAAATCAAAATGGAGAAGATAATGAAAACAAAAAAAATATTAATGTTACTTGAGCATCCATTCCCACCAGATATTAGAGTAGAAAAAGAAGCAAAAGCATTGCTTAAAGCAGGATTTAATTTGAGTTTAGTGTGTGCAGATGATGGCAAAAAGGAATATAATTGGAATGGGATGAAACTTTATAAAGTTCCTTTTAAAAAAGATATTATTTCAAAAGTTTTAAGAAAAGCACTTGTGATACATCCAGATTTTTATGGATATTTAGATGAATTATTAAAAAAAGAATATTTTGATGTTATTCATGTTCATGATTTAAGGCTTGTTCCAACAGCTCTTAAAATAAAAGAAAAATATGGTTGCAAAGTAGTAGCAGATTTGCATGAAAATTATCCGGCAGGTGTAAGAGAATGGAACAAATCAAGTAGTGGTTTAAAGGGGTTTGTTAAAAGGAGTTTAGATAATTATGAAAAATGGTTTAAAATTGAGAGGGAGGTAGTTAAAAAAGTAGATAAAATCATAGCTGTAGTAGATGAGATGAAAAATAGAATGATAGAACAACATAATATTCCAGAGGATAAAATAATAGTTGTTTCAAATCTTGAAGATGAAGATTTTGTAAAAAAAGCTAAAGTTGATGAAAGTTTGATACAAAAATACAAAGATAAATTTGTAGTTTTATATATTGGCGGTTTTGGAGCACATAGAGGGATAGATACGGCTATAAAAGGTATGAAGTATCTTGATAAAAATGATATTTTGTTACTTTTAGTTGGTCGAGGAAGTAAAAAAATAGAAAATAAATTTAAATCTTTGATAAAAGAAAACAGTTTAGAAAATAGAGTTGAAATAATAGGTTGGCAACCTTTTGAAAAGGTGTTTACTTATCAAAAATTAGCAAATATTTGTATAGTCCCACATAATAGCAATGAACATACAGATAATACCATTCCTCATAAATTATATCAATATATGATGGTAGGAAAACCAATAGTAGTATCATCTTGCCCACCACTTGCAAGAGTTGTGAAAGAATCAAATAGCGGATTGGTTTTTAAAGCTGGTAATCCAAAAGATTTTGCTAAAAGAGTTTTAGAAATTTATGAAAATAAAGAATTACAAGCAAAATTTTCTAAAAATGGATTAAAATATACATTTGAAGATAATCATACTTGGCAAGAAGAGAGTAAGAAATTGATAGCTTTTTATAGAAGTATTTAAGTATAAATTTTATTTATAGATAGAAATGCGAGAGATTAATTATAAATTTTGGGCAGCATTTTTTAAGATTTGAAGTTCCTACTACCTGGCAAATATGGGAAAAAGCTGGGATGAGTTGGGATAGTACACTCAGTTATGCCGACAAAGAAGGTTTCAGATGCGGGACTTGCTATGAGTATTCGGTATTTGATATATTAAATAGAGAAAAGCTAAAGCTGAAAGAAAGACCTTTGATTATAATGGAAGGAACGCTTGTGAATTACCAAAACTTTACGCCAGAAGAAATGGAAGAGAGAATAAAAAATTTAGCGGATAAAGTAAAACAATACAATGGGCAATTTGTGTTTTTGTGGCACAATAGCAGTTTTGGTGGAAGTTGGAAGAAGTTTGAGTATATTTATGAAAAGGTTATTTGTGGTAATTTGTTGTAATTTGTTGTAATTCATCGTAAATTGTAGTTATTTATTGTGATTATGAAAGTGAGTGTGAATGTGAATGTGAAGGTGAGAGCGAATGGGGAAGAAAAATGTTTATAATGGTTGAATAGTATAGTGGTATAATAGTTTAGTAGTGGAGTAATGGAGTGAGGAATGGAGGAAAGCAAACCAAATTTTACATTTGAAGATTTGGATATATGGAAAGAAGCAAGGGATACGAGAAATCAAATATCTAAACTTGTAAAAATTTTTCCAAAAGAAGAGAAATATAGGCTTTCAGATCAATTGATTAGAGCTTCAAGATCAGTTACTGCAAATTTAGCTGAAGGATACGGTAGATTCCATTATAAAGAAAATATTCAATTTTGCAGACAAGCAAGAGGTTCTCTTTTTGAATTGATAGATCATCTAACTGTGGCTTTAGATGAGAAATATATGAATACAGATGAATTCAATTCTTTGAAAGCGGAATGTTATAATTTAATCAAAAAGCTCAATAGTTTAAAAAGTTTAAAATATCTAAAATTCAAACGGAGAAAACAAAATGACTACACCACTACCCACTATACTACTATACCAACCACCAATAAGGAGAGCTAATAATGAAGATATTAACCATTCTCGGTGCTCGTCCGCTAAGGAGAGCTAATAATGAAGATATTAACCATTCTCGGTGCTCGTCTGCAATTTATAAAGGCTGGGGCAGTAAGTAGAGAGATAGAAAGGCGAAGGGCTAAAGGCGAAAGGCTAAGGGAAATTATTGTTCATACAGGCCAACATTATGATTTTAATATGAGTGATATATTTTTTGAAGAGCTGCATTTGCCAAAGCCTGATTATTTTCTTGGTGTAAATGGGCTAAATCATGGCGCAATGACTGGGCAGATGATGGAAAAAATTGAAAAAGTGGCTTTAAAAGAGAAACCAGATGTTATAATGGTTTATGGTGATACAAACTCAACGCTTGCAGGTGCAATTGTAGGAAGCAAACTTCATATTCCAATTGCTCATATAGAAGCAGGGCTTAGAAGTTTTAATATAAAAATGCCGGAAGAAGTAAATAGAATATTGACTGATAGAGTAGTTCAACTGATACAGCTGCGGATAGCTTAATAAAAGTTGATTTTGATTATGTTTAAGAAATACAAATAAATCGGTGGGGAGGATATTAATGAGAGATTATTGGAAAAATAGAGCTAAACAATATGATGCTAGATTTATAAAAATAAAAAATTATTTAAAAACCAATCTTTTTATCGATTTTTTTTGGAGTGTAAGATATGCAGAACAATATTTTCTAAAAAAATATATAAATAACAATGACGTTGTTTTAGATGTAGCTTGTGGAGCAGGAAAAGAAATTCTAGTTAAAAAAGCAAAAAAAGTAATAGGTATCGATATTAGTGGTTATCCAAAAAATATTGCACTTTCTAAAGGATATTATAAGTGCCTTGAATATGAGTACCTAGATTATAAAATAGAAATAAATGATAAAGATATAGATATTGTTACTGCGATCAACCTCAATGCATATGTCAGTTTTGAAGTTTTTAAAAAAATTCTATTTAATGCTCTCAAAAATTTAAAAAAGGATGGTAAAATATTATTAATAGCGGAGCTTGATAATGATGGAATTGGGTATAGAGTAATGAAAAAAATAAGTCCATCTAAATTCAAAAGGTATGTTCTTGGGATGCAACATAACTTTCTTGAATATGAAGATACTTTAAAACAAAAGATAGAAAAAGAATTTCCCAATTTAAAATTGCTTTACGAAAGAGATTTGGTTATAATGTCACCTTTCTCACGCTATCTTGCCTTCTGTTGCAATAAAAATATTGATAATATTATCTTAAAAATATTATCATATTTAGTAGATATACCAATAAGCTTATTTAATAATCTATATATAATTTTCAATAACCGACCCAGAAAATCTTTTTTTAAAGGGACTTGTTTATGAATATAAAAAAGATACTAACGATAACTTATAATGATTTACGCATACCTTATGGACCTTCTGTTCATTTTTTAGAATTATGGAACAATATAAAAGATTTAGATAAAAATATTGAAATAATTGGCATTTCTCCTTCTTGGACTAAAAATAAGGAAATTATAATTAAACCAAAATTCACTTTAAAGGAGATAAATGTCCCCAATATCCCATTTGTTAGACAATTAATTTATGATTTTTATATAATGATTTTTACTCTGTTAAATTATAAAAAATTCGATATTATTTATATTAGACTTTCGAATTTTCATTTATTCTCTGGATTGATTTTAAAATTGTTTAAAATTAATTATATATTGGAATTAAATGGTATCATAAAAGATGATACATTAAATGCTAACAAAAGTCTTTTTTATAGAATATTAGCAACTTATAGTGAAAAGCTTTTATTAAAAAATGCAAAAGGTTGTATTGCAGTGTCAGAAGGGATAAAAAAATTTGCAAGCCAATATTGTGATTGTGAAAACATCAAAGTAATTCATAATGGTGTAAATAGTGAATTATTTGAAATAATAAATTATTCCACAAGCTTGAAAAATATTGTATATGTTGGAACTTTTACCCCATGGGATGGACATAAAAAAATATTAAAACTAGCTACAAAGTTTCCTTCAATCAATTTTATATTTGTTGGAGATGGATTAAATAGGATTCAATTACAAGAAAAATACAGGCATTATAAAAATATTATGTTTTTAGGATATGTAAATTACAAACAGTTAAAAAACATTTATTCCCAAGCGGATGGAGGTATAGTTTTGTATGAACGAAACTTTAGAAACAACATGAAACTATCATCATTAAAAACATTAGAGTATATTGCAAGTGGACTACCGGTTTTTTCAACGAATGTTCCAGGACAAGAATTTATATTTGAAAACAATATTGGTTACGAGGCAGGTAAAAATATTGAAGAAGATTTTAAATGTTTTATATCTAATTATAAAAAATATAAAAAAAATGTTTATTGTTACAGAGAAAAATTAAAAAAAAATGTATCTTGGTCAGTGAAAGCGCAAGGAACAATTCAATTTATAAGAGATATTGTAAATGTGTAGCATCTTAGGATATTACAACTATAATAAAGATATAAAAGTATATAATGACTTATTGAAACATCGGGGGCCAGATAATTCTACTATAAAAAAATATAATTTCAAAGACAAATCTCTTTTTTTAGCTCATAACCGTTTAGCTATCCAAGATTTAGATCCAAAAGCAAATCAACCTATGGAAAATGAAAAATTTGTAATTGTTTTTAATGGGGAGATTTACAATCATTTTGAAATAAGGAAAGAATTAGCTTTTAATAAATGGCAAACACATTCTGACACCGAAACTATCCTTTGGGCTTTTACGGAATTGGGTATTGAGAAAACAATAAATAAATTTAACGGAATGTTTGCAATAGGACTTTTTGATAAGGTTAATCAAAAACTATACCTAATTCGTGATAGAATAGGGATAAAGCCTCTATATTGGACTTTTCAGAATGGAAGTTTTATTTTTAGTAGTGAATTAAAGGGAATTGATGAGAGTTTTAAAAAAGTTGACTATAATGGTTTAATTAGATTTGTAAGCTTAGGTTATATTCCAAATGATAAAAGTTATTATAAGAATATTTATAAATTAAAACCTGCCCATTATTTAATTTTTGATGGTGATAATGTTAAAATTAAAAGATATTGGGATTTGCCAAAAGAAAAAATAGATATTTCGTTTAATGAAGCAGTAGAAGAAGT
>JAMOQH010000067.1 GCA_027064085.1 bacterium
TAATATTACTTATTTTCTACATTTAACTCTTTTTGTAATTCTTTAACTTTTTAATAGATAATTTAGTATATTTTTGTACAAATGCTATTTCGGCACCATCTTTTAACATCTCAATTGCTGTTTCTATTTTACCCTTTTCTATACCCTTTTGCATAAAAGAAAAACAAACTTAGTGAATTAAACTAACAACAGTAACACAAATAACTATATTTTGAAAATTAAAATTATTTTTAGTGTCTGAGAATAATTTTATCATTTATCAATACATAATTAACAGCAATTTGTCAAAGATTTTTATAAAAAAAATAAAAAATAAAAAATTATAAAAATAAAGTAAAATTTCTTGATTTTTATTTCATTTTATATGATTAAGTAAGTAATTTTTTTTATTAGGAGAATATATGAGTGTATTTACAAGCTTTAACAAACTATTTGGCAAATCCCCATTCATTCCATTGATTGAACACATGGAAAGCGTTAAAAGATCAGTTGGTTTTGTTCCGGAGCTTCTTGACTCATTTATAAGTGATAATAAAGAAACAATAGTTTCTTCCATAAAAAATATATCAGAAAAAGAACATGAAGCAGATATAATAAAAAATCATTTAAGAGACAACCTACCATCCTCTCCATTTAATGGTAGTATTAATCAAGATATTCTAAATATTTTACATTCACAAGATAGTATTGCTGATTGTGCAGAAGATTTAGCTCACTTAATTGAAATAAAGCCAATGGGTGTAATAGATGAAATGAAAAAACCTTTAAAAGACTTTTATGAGAAAGTCATGGAAACTGTAGAAATGATTCATAATATAGTAATAAAATTAGATTCTTTATCAAAAGCAACATTTTCTGGCCCATTGGCAAAAAAATTATTAAAAGATATTAATGAATTATGTGAACAAGAACATATTGCTGATGTTGCTCAAATTAAAGCAGCAAAAATACTTTTTGCAAATGAAGACAAAATATCTGCAACAGAAATATTTATATGGTCAAAAATATTAAATAAATTAGGAGATATTGCTAATAATGCTGAAAAAACTGGTAATTTAATCAGACTATTATTAATTTTAAAATAGGTAGTATATGCAAATATTAGAACAATACTCTACAATTTTAATTACAATAACTGTTTTAGTAGGCTTATTTCAAGCATGGAATATTGGAGCAAATGATGTTGCTAATGCAATGGGCACATCTGTTGGAAGTGAGGCAATTTCATTCAAACAAGCGATTATTATTGCAGGAGTTTTTGAATTTTTAGGTGTAGTTATCGCAGGAGGAAGCGTTACTTCTACAATAAAAAAAGGTATTATCTCCCCTACTCTTTTTGAACATACTCCCGAAATTTTTGTATTTGGAATGATAGCCTCTCTTTTAGCTGCAAGTATATGGCTTTTTATTGCAACAATATCAGGACAACCAGTATCAACCACTCATTCTATAGTTGGTGCTATTATGGGCTTTGCTATTACTTCTGTTGGATGGGGAAGTGTTTCTTGGAGCAAAGTGAGTATGATAGTCGCTTCTTGGATTATTTCACCATTAATGGGCGGTATACTTGCTTTTTTAGTTTTTATTTATATAAGAAAACATATTTTAAATTCGGAAACACCAATTAGTTCAACAAAAAAGCATACTCCTTATATATTATTTTTTAGCTCATTTATTTTAACTATATTACTTTTTAAAAAAGGATTAAAAAATTTACATTTAAACAACTCTATACTAATGGTTTTACTGTATTCTACCATTGTTGGAATTATAATATTTATTATTGCAAAGTATTTTTTAAATAAAATGCAAGAAAATGATGATGAATATTATAAAAAAATAATAAAAGTAGAAAAAATATTTGGATTTTTTCAAATTGCAACAGCTGCATTTGTCGCTTTCGCCCATGGCTCTAATGATGTTGCAAATGCAGTTGGTCCTATGGCTGCCGTTGTTGAAACAATGAAACATGGAGTTTCTGGTAAAGCAAGCTTACCCTCTTGGGTACTACTTTCAGGAGGTATTTTTATCGTTATAGGGCTTGCAACTTATGGATATAAAGTTATTAAAACAGTTGGAAGTAAAATTACAGAAATAACTCCAACAAGAGGTTTTGCCGCAGAAATAGGAGCAGCAACAACAATAATTATAGCGTCAAGTATAGGATTACCTATTTCTACAACTCATGTTTTAATAGGTGCTGTTATTGGAATAGGCTTTGCAAGAGGTGTAAGTGCATTAAATTTAAATATTCTAAAAAAAATTGTTGCATCTTGGGTAATAACACTTCCAGTTTCTGCAATTATTTCTTCTATTGTGTTTATAATATTAAAAGCTATTTTTTTAAAATAATAATTATTTAAATATTAATAAAATTAAAAGCAAGATCCAGTTTTTTAAAACTTAGCTTGCTTTTGTGAAGAAAACACTGTTTTAGACAGTGGTTGATGAACAACATAACTAATTCATAGTATCCCATAATACTGTTTGAACCTCTATACACTCTCCATTAGCTACAACTGTTGATTCCATACTATCACTTAAGGTAACTTCAACTAACTTTAAATTTGTAACTTCTGCTTTAGATTTAGGAGTATATGCATCTCCTGAAATCACTTTTATAACTCCTGATTTTTGAAAGTATCTTTTATCATTATTTTTGATTAAAACACATTGGTCACAATTTACATAATTACTATTATTTTGTGCAGATAAATCATAAGAACCCATTGCAGTATTAGTATAAAACTCAAATGAAATGTCATAATCACCATTTACACTATTATAAGTTGTCGCTAAATCAGTATTTACAGTTATGGTATCAAAAGAAAGTCCTATGCAACCGCTAGTATTAACACATACTTTTTTAGTTTCATCACAAGTAGCTCCAGTTAAAGAACAATCATTAGTAAGTTTCCATACATGAGCCTCGCAGGTTTCAACTTTGCCATTATTACATCTAGTTTCATTGTTTTCACAAGAAATATTATCTGTTGTATCCCAAGTACTATTTTCTATTTTAATACAAGAACCACCCTCTACAACGGTAGATTTATAACCATTATTTTCATCTAGAGTAACTTCAACTAATTCAGTATCTAAAATACTACCACTACTCTTCCCTGTAAAAGCATCTCCAGAAAGTATTTTTAAACTTCCTAGTTTAGGATAATAATATTTATCATTATTTTGAACTAAAACACATTGTTTACATGTTTTATAATTATCATTAATTCCTACAGATACTAAATCATAATCTCCAACTAAAGAAGACTCATAAAATTCAAGAATTAACTTATAATTTCCAAGTACAGAATTATAAACACTAGCTCCATTATCAAAACCATCTAACACTATATTATCAAAATTAACAATTTCACATTCTTTTTCTATTAATACACATTTATTATCTTTTTTTCTATAATTACTCTTACAAGTCCATTCACAGTTTGTAGCCTCTGACCATTTATTATTTTCCCATTTTATATCAACTTCAGCTTGTACAGTATTTGAATTTTCAGGTGAATTATCTTTACAACTAACTTTCTTAATATTATTTATACATTTATTATTTTCTATATGTTCATTTTCTTTACATTCATTATTTTTATTATCTCTATCTTCTGAACATCCATTTAACATAAAAAATATACTTAACAGAATAATAATTACACTATAGTTCATTAATTTGCTCATTTTCTCTCCTAAAAATTTGATTATAGTTTATTTTATTTATCTTTTCAAATTATGAAAATTATTTTATTGTTTTTTATTATTGTTTTTTATTTTTTCCTTATTATTATATAAATAAATTATCAATGTGAAAAAGGCAACAAGACCTAGAAATACTAAGTTGCCAAATGTAAAAAACACATTAAAATCAGATATTTTACCTACTGCGTGACTAGCTCTGTAATGAGTATTCATACTTAATATAGCAGCTGCAAGAGATACAATAGTTAAAATTGTAAGAATAAATTCAACACTATCTGCTTTTTTTCTTTGCTTGTGATTATAAATATCTTCGATATTATCTTTAATTTTTGAGTTAACTAGTTCTATTTCTAATACATTTTTAAGCTTAGTGTAAACAATATTAGGCTGAATAGAATCATTTACTTTTACATCTTTATCCACAACAGTAATCGTAGAAGACTTTTTAAGGTCTGTCACCATAAATTCACAAGTATAACTATTTTTACAAACCTGACTTTTATAACTAACTCCATTTATCACGATATAAATATCAGGCTTTCCTCTAAAAATATCCCAAGACTTACCATTTGGCTTCTTTTTATTTGCTGTTACTTCAATTATTGTCTTAGAATATAAGGCAAATGATGATAAAACTAATACTAAAATTAAAAACCTTTTCATATTTATATCTCCTTTTATATAAAAATTAATCTCAACTAGTCCATTCCCCTCCACAAGGGGTTGCAACCCCTTGCTTAGTCTCCTATTTCTTATCCGCTATACCAAAAGCCTTCCAACTCCCCTTATCAACTTTAATCTTAATCAACTTCTTATACTCAGCATAAACCTTCACTGCCTCATCTTTCTTCTTTTCCAATGCCTCTGTTTTAAGTTTCAATTCAGTTTTCAATTTCTCCTGCTCAGAATCCAATTTTTCTAATTCAGCCTTAAATTCTTTTAATTTTGTACCTGCCTCTGCTGTCATTCCTACAGTTGAAAGAATTTCCACATAATCAGGGATTGCTTCACCCATTAAATTCAAATTTGTTAATAATTCGTTAAAACTTGTATTCATAATGTCCTCCATTAATTAAAAAAATAAAATTTGTATCTAGGATATCTTTGATCCTAGATGATTTTGTGATTATTATAGATAGGATATACAATATCCTATTTGTAAAAGAACTTGATTTTAGAACTTTAAGAAGGGTTGACAGACGGGGCGTGTCTGAATATGATAAAGATAAAACTACTGATGTTTTATGGAAAATTAAATATAAAGGTCAATTTATTTATATAGGTATTTTAATAGAAGTACAATCAACCAATGATAATACTATGCCTATTAGATTTTTAGATTATATTGGTTTATTTTATGAAAATCAGTACCAATCTTTAAAAATGAATGAGAAAATTATACCAATAATTCCAATATTATTATATATTGGTAGTGAAAACTGGAATGCAAAAATTAAATTTCATGATTTAGTTAATATACCTGATGAAAGTTTAAATAAATTTATCCCTGATTTTGAGTATATTCCAATAATATTAAATGATATTACTAAAGAAAAGCTTACAAAAGCAGAATCAATGCTGACAAGGTTACTTTCTTTAAATAAAAGTGAAAGCTTAGATGATTTCAGAGAATTATCAGAAAATATTTTTAATCTAATACTTACATTTACTGATAAAACGAGGCAAGAAAAGTATTCTAAACATTTTCTAAAATATGTACAACAAGTTTTAGGTAAAAAAATAGATCAAAAAAGAACTAAAGAAATAATAGAAGATATTGAACAAGGAGGTGATATGTTTTTTGTAACATTAGAACATTTGTTTGAAGATGATAAAAAAGCACTGGAAGATGCAAATAAGGCTAAAGAAAAAGCCTTAAAAAAAGAGGAAAAAGAGAGGAAAGCCAAAGAAAAGGCCTTGAAGAAAATAGAAAAGAGTGTTTTAAAGATGCTTAAAAAAGGTCTTTCTGTTGACGAAATAGCTGATTTTCTTGATTTAAGTAAAAAAGAAATAGAGAAAATAAAAAAAGATAATAAAGTATAGCTTTATTATTGTACCTATCTTTTTGAAAATTAATTTCAGTTTCTATTGATTTTAAATTTTCTTCTCTTCGTTTGGTTTTAATTTAATATTTCACGAAACTTCATTCAAAAACAAGGATTATCAGAACTTATTGATGTTTCTATTGCAAATTATTATATTTTTTAGCCTTTCATAATCCATAAATGGTTTATTACAGGCAAATTTTAACTAATTTTGCATTTGCAAAATGGATTTAAAATTTTATATATTTTATGTGATAATTTTATTTTCAAGTCAAATTTTGCAAAATTTGCTCTAAAAACAATTTTGTTATATAATGCAATTTATATTTTTTAGGTTTACTTGTGTTTTTTATAAAAAATAAAAAAAATAACTCAATATCGGGAGTAAAAAAGTTTGGAATGTTTGAAGCCGTTTACACTCCTTCAATCCTAACAATTCTTGGTGTAATAATGTATCAAAGATTGGGCTGGATTGTAGGCGAAGCAGGTTTAGTTAAAGCCTTAGGAATTATATTCTTAGCTCATGTTATTTCAATTGCAACGGGACTTTCCATTGCATCAATTGCAACAAACAGAACAGTTAAAGCAGGAGGTAATTATTATATAATAAGCCGTTCACTAGGGCTTTCTATTGGAGGAGCAATTGGTGTTGCTTTTTATTTAGCATTAACAATAAGTATTGCATTATATCTAATTGGTTTTGCAGAAAGTTTTAATGGTTACATTGGTTTAAATACGGGAATTTGGTGGCTTAGAATAGTTGCGATTATTGCCTTAATATTACTTACAATTTTAACATTTATATCTACTTCTTTAGCTCTAAAATCACAATATTTTATTTTAGTTGCCATCGTTTTATCTATAGTATCATTATTTTTGGGAACAACAGGAGATTATAGCAATACAACAGGAAATATTGTACTTTGGGCAAATAAGAGCAGTACTCAAAACTTTGAAATGCTTTTTGCAATATTTTTCCCTGCAGTAACAGGTTTTACAGCAGGTGTAAATATGAGTGGAGACTTAAAAAACCCTAAAAAAGCTATACCAAAAGGAACAATTTTATCAATAATAACAGGAATGCTCGTTTATATCATTATTGCAATATATTTATCTTATTTTATAGATTCTGATTTTTTAAGAAATCCTGAAAATCAAAATGGATTATGGTACAAAATTTCAAAATATCCACTACTAGTTGCTTTTGGAGTATGGGGAGCAACAATTTCATCAGCATTAGGTTCAATACTTGGAGCAGCAAGAACACTACAAGCATTAGCATTTGATGGAGTTGTTCCTAAGTTTTTTGGCAAAGGCCGTGGTGAATTAAACGAACCAACTTATGCCCTATTTTTAACAGTAGCTATTGCCATAACAGCAATTATCCTAGGAGAGCTAGATTTTATTGCTAGAATTTTAACTATGGCCTTTTTAACAGTTTATGCCTTTATAAGCTTATCCTATGCAATTGAGAGTTGGGCAAATAATCCAGCCTTTAGACCAACATTTAAAGTACCGTATCAAGTAGGCCTTATTGGAGCATTAGTATCATTTCTAATAATGTTTAAACTTGATATGCTTGCAATGATAGCAGCAACATTATTTATGGCTTTAATATATTTTATTTTAAAAAGAAAACGATTTCATGTTACTGTAGATGACACTTGGGTAGGTTTTTGGAGTGCATTTATTAGATTTGGATTAATTAAATTAAAAAGTTTTGATGAACAAAAAGGTCGTAACTGGCGTCCGAATTTAGTTTTAATGGGTGGAGATCCTGAAAAAAGAAAACATTTAATTGAATTTGCAAGGTCACTTGTGCAAAACAGTGGAATAATCACATATTTCAATTTAATCAAAGGTAAAATAATAGATAAATATGAAGATTTTCAAAAAAAAGAAAAAGAATTAACTAAACTCATGAATGAAAAGTATCCTGAAGTTTTTGTAAAAAATGAAATTTCTGAAGATATTTATGAAGGAATTAAAGCCGCAACTCAATCCTATGGTATTCCAGGAATGACATCTAATACAGTTTTAATGGGTTGGGTAACAAAAATTAATAGGTCTGTAAGTTACTCAAATATGCTTTTAGATTTGATTTTATTAAATAAAAACCTCTTATTATTAGATGTTAAAGATAGTAAATTTGGTCTAAAAAATTCTATAGATATTTGGTGGGGAGGATTAGAACATAATGGTATTTTAATGCTCACAATTACAAATCTACTAAAATCATCTAATAATTGGGCTAAAGCTAGAGTTAGATTAATAATGATAGTCCATACAAAAGAACAACAAGCGGAAGCTCAAATACAATTAAAAAAAGTTATTAAATCAAGTAATTTAGATGGTAATGAATTAGTGATTTTAAAAGAAAATGATAAAACAATTATAGAAACAATAACAGATATATCAAAAATGACAAATTTAACTATATTAGGAATGAGAAAACCTGATTTAGATGATAAACTTTTTATATCAAATAATAATAAATTAGCAAAAAATCTAAATACTGTTTTATTTGTAAAAGGAAGTGACGATTTTAATAACGACTATCAAGTTGTATTCCAAGAAGAACACCCTGATGATTTAAAATGTGATAAAGATAAGTAGTAATTACATTTTTGCAGCTTTTAGCATTAAGTCAACAACTCTATTTGAATATCCCCACTCGTTATCATACCATGTAACTATTTTCACAGTATTTCCAATAGCCATAGTTGATAATGAATCAAAAATTGATGAATGAGGATTATGAATAACATCAACAGAAACAATAGGGTCTTCTGTGTATTCTAAAATACCTTTCATTGGACCTTCAGCAGCAGCTTTAACAGCAGCATTTACTTCTTCTTTTGTTACTTCTTTTTCTAAAACAACTGTTAAATCAACTAATGATCCTGTAGGAGTTGGAACTCTAACAGCCATACCATTAAGTTTACCGTTTAATGATGGCATAACTTTACCAACAGCAACAGCGGCACCTGTTGTAGTAGGAATAATACTAACAGCAGCAGAACGAGCTCTTCTTAAGTCAGAGTGAGGACCATCTAAAATAACTTGATCATTTGTATATGAATGAATTGTAGTCATTAATCCATTAACTATACCAAAACTATCATGTAAAACTTTAGCTACAGGAGCTAAACAATTAGTAGTACAAGATGCATTAGAAATACATAAATCCTCAGCTTTTAGATCTTCATCATTAACACCTAAAACAACCATTCTATCGATTGCATCTTTTGCAGGAACAGATAAAATAACTTTTTTAGCATTTTTTAAATGATCACCATATCCACCTCTTGGACCTTCTTTAGTTCTAAAAACACCTGTTGATTCAACAACAAAGTCTAGTCCAGACCAAGGAATATTAGCAGGATTTCTTTCTTCACTAACTTTAACCAATTTACCATTAACAATTAGTCCTTCTTCATTATATTCAACAGTTCCGTCAAATTTACCTTGAGTTGAATCATATTTTAATAAATGAGCCAAAGTTTTATTACTTGTTAAATCATTTATCCCAACAATTTCAAATTCAGGGTGTTCAAGAGCAATTTTGAATACATTTCTACCTATTCTACCAAAACCGTTAATACCTATCTTTACTGTCATAATTTTCTCCAAAAAAAATTCACAAAAAGAATATAATCATTTTATTGAGTAGTGTCAAGGTTTGTAAAAATTATTTTATTATTTTTCACAATAAGTTCAAGATTACTAAAAGAAATAAATAAATTTAACAAGTGGAGTAAATTATTTTAATCTTTTTTTAAATATGGATTAGGATTAATAGCTTTTACGCCCTTTCTAAGCTCAAAATGAAGCTGATACCTCTGTGCATTTCCACTATTACCAACTTTTGCAATCTCTTGCCCTTTTTTAACTTTTTGCCCCTTTTTAACAAGATTTTGAGAATTATGAGCATAAATTGAAATAATTTTATCAAGATGCTTAATAATTACAATATTCCCATAGCCAGGTTGATTTCCAGAATAAATAACAGTACCCCCCATTATCGCAATTACATTAGTATTGAGAGGAGCTGCAATATCCATTCCATCAGATTTAAATCTCCCATTTTTACTAAATTCAGTTATAACTAAACCATCAACGGGCCAAGGCATGGTATTTAAGTACTTTTTATTAAGAGATAAGTTTTTATTACTAGATTTTTGTTTATTTTTATATTTAGCTTTTCTATATTTTAACTTATTACTCTTCTCCATATTTATAGGCTCTTTTGAAACAATAGACTTAGTTATTACATTTTTTGCATTTGGTATAAAAATTTCATCATTTGGGTAAAGAATACTATTTGGATTCAAGTCGTTTATTTCAATAATATCTTCAAGTGAAACATTATATGCTTTTGAAATTCCCCAAAGAGATTCCCCTTCTTTTATTTTATGAAATACACCCCCAAGTTTTACAGAAGAAGTATTATTATTTTTTACTACTTTACTGTTATTTCCACAACTTACAACAAAAAACACTAATAATATTACTAAAATAAACCTATTAAACATTCTCAACATTTTGAACCTTAATTTTCTTCTTTTTATTATAAAAAATATAAATAAATACCAATATTACTGATAATAATACAACAGTAATAAGAGCCGTAGTAGAATATTTATGTATTAATTCTTTATTATTACCAACTAAATAGCCAATAAAAGCTAATATCGTTGTCCAAAGACCTGCCCCTAAACTTGTATAAAGTATAAACTTAGGCATAGATAATTTGGATAACCCCGCAGGAAATGAAATATATTGCCTTACCCCTGGAATTAATCTTCCAATAAATGTTGAAATTGCACCATGTTTTAAAAAGAAATTATTTAATTTATCAAATCTTTCTTCTGTTAATTTAAAATACTTTCCATATTTTAATAAAAATGGCTTTCCTAATAAGTATGCAATATAATAATTTAGCAAAGAACCAAGTATTGAACCTATAATCCCAAATAATATTACCAAAACCATATTCATTTCGCCTTTAAAAGCTAAATATCCAGCTGGAATAATCACAATTTCACTAGGAAAAGGGAAAAATGAGCTTTCTAAGAACATCATTATAGTGATGCCTATATACCCTAAAGAAGAGACTATTTCAACTATCCATTGTATTATGTCTGTAAACATTATTTGTCTTTATTAAAAAAATCTATGTAAGTGTAATTATCAGATAAGGGAGTAACTGAAATAATTCCTTTATTTATAATGTCAGCATCACTACCCTCTTCAATACCCATAGTACTTTCATAACCACCAATAGTATAGTATTGGTGGTTATTTTGTTTAACCAATAAAGAAACTTCTTCTTCCCACTTTCTTGTAGAAAGATGAGTAAAGGCGATCGCTTCTGTTATTTTAGCATTATCAGGAATATTAACATTAAAAAAATACTTGTCTAATGGATACATAGACAATTTTAACAATAAAGAGGCCGTAATATGAAACATTTTAGAAATATCAAGTTCGTTACCATATACTTTTGATATTGAAATAGATTTATATCCTTTCATATATGCTTCTCTTGCCGCTCCAATAGTTCCAGAGTAAATAATATCTTCTCCAAAATTTGGCCCATCATTTATTCCAGATATAACTAAATCAGGTTTTTCTTCTAAAAGAGCATTCAAAGCTATATAAACACAATCAACAGGTGTTCCATCTACAGCAAAAACATCTATTCCTTTTGGTTCTACAGAAATGGGTTTGTGTAGTGTAATACTATGTGATACAGCTGATTTGTTTTTTAATGGTGCAATAATTGTAACTTTATGACCCAAAAACTTTAAAGTCTCGGCAAGCCCAACAATATATGTTGAATCAAAACCATCATCATTAGTAAGAAGAATATTCAAAGAAACTCCTTAGAAAAGGTTAAAGGAGAAAATATACACCCGAAGGGATTCGAACCCCTAACCCACAAGTTCGTAGCCTGTTACTCTATCCAATTGAGCCACGGGTGCATACACAATGATAAATATCAAATTTTTATAATTAAGTCAAGTAAATTTCAGAAATCAATGCTGACCTTTTTCGTTAAAAAACATAAAAACAGTAATTATCTACATAAAAAAACCTAATTTCAAGATAAATTTTCTCACCTACTCTTGATTATGGGAATGTTTTTTGCTATATATTTAGTGTGTATTTTTTTTTAGAATAATTGGAGGATTTTATGATAAAGTTAACATTAGTATTTTTGTCTTTTATGCTAGCAGGTAGTTTATTTTCTGCTAATTCTGAAGTTGGAACCGATTCTCCAATGAAAGTTTTTGTTTCAAATGGCCATTATCAGGTTTTTTATGATGAAGACTCTAATGTTTACCCAAGAGGAACAAATAATGATAGTGATTCTGGCCCTGTATTATCACTTGATGGTGCGGTATATGGTTATAATGTTCAAGGCCCTAATACTGATCTTTCAAATAATGGTGGAGTTGATTGGACTCAAAGCTCTCAAGTATCAACTAATTCAACTATAATAGACACTTTGGATTTAGGTAATAATGTTTATATACAACAAAGAACGGTCTACGAAGAAGGAAAGTCTTATTTTTGGATTTATTATACCATTGCAAACCTCAGTACAACAACATTTAACGATGTAAAATTTATTTTAGCTTTAGATGCTTATACCAATAATGACGACAATGGTAATGGAGAGAACTCGGATACCATGAAAGTAATTGGTGATATAGAAACTAATGGGGGAAAAACAATCAGGCAATCTCTATCTGGTTATTTCATGAACAATAATTCTTCTATATCTGATATTAAATATTATGAAAACACTTTCGATAGAGTATGGGATAAAGTTAAAGACTTTAGTTTTGATGATACGATAAGAACAAATAATCATGATTCTGGTTTTGGTTTACAAGCCCAAAAATTAACAGCTTTAGCTCCAGGCGAAACATGGAAGTTTAAAGTATTATGGCAAATTATGCCCGATACAGTAACACAAGATTGCTTATTTCAAGATGCAGATAATGATGGTATAGTAAATGTAGAAGATAACTATGATTGTTTTAATCAAGTTGACACAGATGGAGACGGTAACAATGATAATGAAGATACAGATAGCGATAATGATGGTATCTTAGATACAACTGATAACTGCAGATTAGTTGCTAACCCTACTCAAGAAGATGCCGATAATGATGGTGTTGGTGACGCATGTGATAATTGTATAAATAAAATAAATCCAGAACAATTTGATGCAGATAACGATGGCTTAGGTGATATTTGCGAAGACTTAAATAATAATGATGATTTAACTGATGATGATACAGATAATGATGGTACTCCAAACTACCTAGACGATGACGATGACGATGATGGAGACCCAACAATAACAGATTGTTCCTATTTAGATAACAGTGTTTACCATGGGGCATCTGAAGTTTGTGATGCCAAAGATAATAATTGTGATTCTTTTATTGATGAAGGAAATACATGTAATAATTGCGAAACAAAAACTTACAATGGTCATACCTATTTGTTTTGTGATGAATTAAAAAATTGGAATGAAGCAAAAACAATATGTAATGGATATGGTTATACTCTTGTTTCAGTTGAAAACAACGAAGAAAACTCTTGGTTGGTTTCTATGTTACAAACCCTATTTAGTGAAAGAACTGCTTGGCTTGGGTATACCGATGAAGCACAAGAAGGAACTTGGCTTTGGAGTAATAATTCTATAGCTACTTTTGAAGATTGGCATATAGGAGAGCCAAACAACTCAGGAACTGAAAATTGTGCTCATATATGGGAAAATCAAGGTGGTGATTGGAATGATATAAGTTGCAATAATAATTATAGATATATTTGTGAATTAGGAACAGATTTTACAACTTGTCAAAGCGGTGATATGGATAATGATGGTTACTGTAATGATACCGACCCAGATATAGATGGAGATAATGTAAATAACAATGTAGATACTGACCCTAATAACCCTAATGTATGTAGTGATACCGATAATGATACATGCGATGATTGTTTAAATGGTATTTATGACCCTGCTAATGATGGCACAGATACCAATGGTGATGGAATTTGTGATGCTGGTGATGAGTGTACTCCTAACCCTTGCCAAAACGGTTCAACTTGTACAGATGGAGATAATTCTTATACTTGTGACTGTACAGGAACTGGTTATTCTGGTACGAATTGTGATACTGATATAGATGAATGCTCAGCAGGAACAGATAATTGTGATAACAATGCCTCCTGTACAAACACAGATGGTTCTTTTACTTGTGCATGTAATAGTGGCTACACAGGAGACGGAGTAACATGTACAGATGTTGATGAATGTGCAAACAATACTGATAACTGCGACAGTAATGCTACTTGT
>JAMOQH010000068.1 GCA_027064085.1 bacterium
ATAGTTCTAAATGCGGGCTTGGGCAAACATCTCCTAATCCGTTTATTACAATAATAAAAAATTTCAGAAGTGAAATATTATATCGTTAGGGGGATTTATGATAGATATAACTATAGATGGAAAACAGTATCAGGTTAAAGAAGGAACAACAATTTTAAAAGCAACTAAACAAGCAGGAATAATTATTCCAACTTTGTGTCATCATCCCGATTTAGAAGTTGCTGGAATATGTAGAATTTGTGTTGTTGAAGTTGAAGGAATGAAAACCTTACAGGCTTCATGTGCTTATCCAATTACTGCTCCAATAAATGTAAAAACAAATACCGAAAGAGTCAGAAAGGCAAGGAGAGTTAACCTAGATTTAATGTTAGCTGAACATTATGGAAGTTGTTATTCTTGTGAAAGTAATAAAAAATGTGAACTAAGGGGGCTTGCTGCGGAATATGGTGTTGATAAATTCAGATTTCCTAAAAGAGAGATGCCTAAATATATGATTGATACTTCTTCATTTTCAATTGTAAGGGACCAGAATAAATGTATTAATTGTAAGAGATGTATAAGGACATGTATTGATTTACAGCAAGTTTCTGCGCTTGAAACAGCAAATAAAGGTCATGATATAGAAATTCAGGCAGCTCTTAACAAACCTATTTCAGAAGTTGTTTGTATAAATTGTGGGCAATGTATTAATAGATGTCCAACAGGTGCTTTAAAAGTTAAAGATGTTGGTGATGATATTTGGGACGATATTGATAATCCAGATAAATATGTTGTTATTCAAACAGCTCCAAGTCCAAGAGCTGCTATAGGAGAAGAATTCGGTTATTCTGCGGGAACATTAGTTACTAAAAAATTGAATACAGCATTAAAAAAACTTGGTTTTGATGCGGTTCTAGATTGTAATTTTGCTGCTGATTTAACGATTATAGAAGAAGGTCATGAGTTATTGCAAAGATTACATAGAGCTGTTGTTGAAAAGGATAAAACAGTAAGTGTTCCTATGTTTACATCATGTTCTCCGGGTTGGGTAAAATATTTAGAGCATTATTATCCTGAATATATTGATAACTTATCTACATGTAAAAGTCCACAACAAATGTTTGGAGCGATTTTAAAAACTTATTATGCTAAAAAAATGGGTATAGACCCCGCAAAAATGGTTGTAGTTGCTTTAATGCCTTGTAGTGCAAAGAAATATGAATGTAACAGACCCGAAATGGTTGATAGTGGTTATAAAGATGTTGATTATGGCTTAACAACAAGAGAAATGGCGGTAATGATTAAAGAAAGTGGTATTGATTTAAAAGACCTTGAAGAAAGTGAATTTGACAATCCTATTGGTCAGGGTAGTGGTGCAGGAATGATTTTTGGGGCAACTGGTGGAGTTATGGAAGCTGCAATTAGAACTGTTTATGAGCTTGTTACAGGAAGAGAAGTTCCTTTTAAGAGTTTAAATGTTACACCAGTAAGAGGAATGGAAGGAATTAAAGATGCAAGGCTTAAAATAGAAAATACTTTACCAGAATTTTCATGGCTTGAGGGAGTTGAATTAAAGGTTGCCGTTGCTCATGGAACTGCGAATGCCAAGATTTTAATGGAAAAATTAAAGGCCGGAGAAGCAGAATATCATTTTGTTGAAGTAATGGGTTGTCCTGGTGGATGTTTAGGCGGTGGAGGACAACCTATTCCCACTACTCCTGAAATAAGAAAGGCAAGGGCAAGAGCTATTTATGCAGAAGATGAAGGGTTAGAAATTAGAAAATCACATGAAAATCCTGCAATTAAAATAATTTATGAAGAATTTTTAAAAGAGCCTTTAGGTAAAGTTTCTCATAAACTTTTACATACTCATTATACCCCAAGAGGTAAGTTCTTTATAGAATAGAGCCATTTCAAAGCAATAATCTTTTACATGGATTTTTAAGCTTAAAATCTTAAAAATATCACTCAACTAAATTACAGCTATGCTGGTTTCTAGTATCACCTTGGTTAGGTAATTGAATCCGAAACTTAAAATTTATTTTCGTTTATGACAAAAAATAATAATAAGTTAAATAAATAAGTATTATTTTCACAAATAAGAGACTAAAACCCACGGAGTGGGCGGAGTGAATTAATTATATCTACTCATAAAAAATTATTGATTTTTTTTAAAACAAGTTATATAATCAATTAAGGTTAAGTATTTGGATAAGAAATTAATGATAAAGGGAATATATACACAATTGTTCTTGCACAATTGCATTAGTGGAATAAACACAATTGTTCTTGCACAATTGCATTAGTGGAATAAACACAATTGTTCTTGCACAATTGCATTAGTGGAATAAACACAATTGTGTTTATGTATTTGTTATGTGCAAGGCAGAGTAAGATCTTTATGAAAAAGTAATATTTTGATACAATGAACCCGCCCCCGAGACGCCCGCCGTCCATGGCGGGCGAAGAAAAGAATAATTTTTATATAAAGGTAGAATATGTTTGAACAAGTATTTAAAAATATAGATGATATACTACACAAAGATGCAGGTTGCGGAAGTGAACTTGATTATGTAGAGCAAACCTCGTGGATTTTGTTCCTGAAATATCTTGACGATTTAGAAAAAGACAAGGAAACAGCAGCGCTTTTATCGGGAAAGACTTACGAAAAAATAATAGAACCTAAATTTCAATGGACAACTTGG
>JAMOQH010000069.1 GCA_027064085.1 bacterium
ATCTCTATTTGGTATATCTGTCTGTTTACCTATATTTATTATAACATAAATATAATCAGTTGTATTAAACACTTCTTCATTATTGGTGCCACAAGAATTAAAGCTGATGGAAAAGATTAAACTAAAAGGCAATAAAAAAATAAAATTTTTCATCTCTTCTATCCTTAAACAAACATAGCTTAAACTATGTAATAAATAAATTTATAAAGATGTTAGCTTTATAACATTACTGCTTTATAACTCTTATCTTTGTTTAAGGACTTCCTCTTATTTTGTAATATTTTTTTGAAGAAAAAATTTGTAATTTGTAAGCATTTTTTTCTAAAAAGTAATATGCTTCTTTCTAGCATAAAGAGAGTATAATATCAAGTTTTTTTGCTTTTTTTATATAATAAAAAATACAATTATTTTAAACTTTCAAGCAGTTTTTTAAAAATCACCAACTTTTTTTAATCTTCCATTTACTTCCTTATAAGCTTTTGCTGAATGCTCATCAAAAGTTTCAATAAATCTACGAGAAAGACCTTTTATTTTTTTGATTTCTTTTTGAAAATCATTTAAATCTATCTCCAAAAGAGTATATATACTTTTATAACGAGGCTCTATCCATCTGTTTATGGTTTGAGCATTGGGATATTCTGATTTATCCATATATTTTTTTATAAGAGTTATATCTTTTTTAAATTTTGGTAATTTTTTATAGGAATTATTTAAAGCTTTAAAATATAGCCTCATAACAAAAGAGAGGTTCTTTTTAGCATCATTAACTGAGTTTTGCATAGTTTTCATCTCTGTTTCTATGTTTGCACTAAGGCCAAGAACTCTAAAAACTTTTTTGCCTTTTATAGTAAAAGTACCTGCTCCAGCCATAACCCATTTAGGTCTATTGATTATTTTTTTATTATCCTGTACTTTTTTTGATTTAGATTTAGATTTGGATTTAGGACTTTCAATAGTAGTTTTTAATTTGTTGAAGCTTGTTTCAGAGTATTTTTTAAATTTATTTACAAAATTTTTATTAAAACCATTATCTTTATTAACTAAGTTTTGAAAAGTTTTAAAATCTAAAATTAAAAGAGTATAAACTTTATTGTTTTTTGGATTTGTCCAGTTATCTTTTATTTCCGCAATTTTAAATTTTTCTTTTACTGCAATTTCTAAAACTTGAACAATATTCTTTTCTAATTGTTTTTTTGTGAGTTTATCTGTTTTTTTATTTTCATCATAAACTTTATATAGCTCTTGAAGATATTTATTTAGTACTTTCACCAATTTTCTTTTAGAACTTTTAATAGATTCTTTTTTTGAATCTTTACTTGTTCCAATAGAAATAAAAAATTGTTTATTTTGAGCAAAATAGGCTCCATCCTTCATTTTTACCCAAATAGGTATTCTTATTTTAACTCTATTCTTAACTGTAACACTATTTTGATATACCACATTATTATTAGAATTAATTAGTTTATATTCAAAAATATAACTATAAATTTTAAAATCACCTTTTATTTCTTTCTTCCCTCCTTTTAACGCTCCTGTAAATATAAAATATGGTTTTAAACCACTTCCCAAAGATTTATCATCTGCCTCTTTTTCTTGCTGTATTTTTTTTATTAATCTTTTAGAGGCCATTACACGAAACCCCTTTCTTTTAATAATCAAAATTCTAGTAATCATACTTTGTAAAGCAGTGGTCGGTATATGCTGATTTGTTTTATTTTTAAAATTATCAAATTGCAGAATTATACTATATAAATCTCTATCTTTCTTTAATTTTTCAATTTTTTTATCTGTTGAAAGCTGTTGATATACTTTATTGGCAATTTCATTTATATTATTACCATTAAAATCACCACTTAAACTAATATTATTACTATTAACTTCTTCATCATCAATTTTAACAAGTTTTGTGGTTTTGGTTGTCGCAACTAGATTAGTAGAAAATATCAACACTATACATAACATAAAAAATTTTACTAACATAAGACACCTCCTTAGAATTATATTAGACTTGTTACTAGTAAATTTATTCAAATTTATGAATATAAAATAATAAAAAAAGAAACAGCTTGCTGGTTACTTTTTTAAAAAATAGACCTTAGGCTATTTTTCAATATAAAAATTTTATTTATAACTATCAAATATGATAAGCTATAAATTATAAACTTTTGGAGTAAGTAATGATTAAAAAAGTAATAGCAATTATGGATACAATGTTTGCTCTTGATGGTGGAGCTATGTTTGGTGTTGTTCCTAAAACTTTATGGAGTAAAACAAATCCTGCTGATGATAAAAACAGAATTGATTTAGCAATGAGAACTACTTATATTGAGCTTAATGATAAGAAAATACTTATAGATACAGGAATTGGACATAAAAATAACGAAAAATTTGACAAGATTTTTAAAGTTAATAGAAATCAAGATTTAATGCTTAATTTAGGTGAAAATTCTATTAATGCAGATGATATTACTGATGTAATAATTACTCATTTACACTTTGACCATGCTGGAGGCAACACTATTATAAATGAAAACGGAAAATTAGTTCCTACTTTCAAAAATGCTACTTATCATATTCAAAAAGACAATTTTAACCATGCAATGAGCTCTCCAATTAGAGAAAGGGCTTCATATTTAAAAGAAAATTTTCTCCCTATTCAAGAAGCAAATCAACTAAATTTAATAGATGGAAATCAAACTTTATTTAATGAAATAGAATTAATCCCTCAATATGGCCATACTATAGGGCAACAACTTGTAAAATTTAATTTTAATAATGAAACCTACCTTTATACCGCTGATACAATACCGACTTCCTCGCATATCAACATTCCTTTTGTTATGGGCTATGACATTCAGCCTCTAATTACCATGAAAGAAAAAGAAATATTATTAAAACAAGCTGTTGAAGAAAATTGGACTTTATTATATGAACATGACCCCTTTATAATGGGCTCAAAAGTTATTTTTGATGGAAAAAAGTATAAAAAAGGAAAAGAAGTAACTGATGTTGATTAAGTTGGGCTAGGTTTTGATGTACTACGATACAAAACTCTAATTGGTACAGAACCAAAATTATATCTTTTTCTTAATTGATTTAAAATAAATCTCGTATACGAATCTCTAATTAATTCAGAATGATTAGTACTAATCATAAAAACGGGTGGATTTGTTGCAACTTGTGAAATGTATTTCATGTTTACTTTTTTAGATTTAACAATAGGATGAGGACGCCCATTAATAACTTCTTGCATAAATCTATTTAATTCACCAGTTGAAATTCTTAGGCTTGACTGTTCCATAACTTTTGAAACAATATCAAAAATTTTAAATACTCTTTGACCATTTAATGCAGAAATAAATAAAACTTCAGGATTTACAAGTTCTTTTAATTCATATTCTAATTCTTCTTTAAATTTTTTATGAGTTTTTGCATCTTTTTCAATTAAATCCCATTTGTTTACTAAAATAATAATTGGTTTTCCTTTTTCTTGAGCTAAACCAATTAACCTTCTATCTTGGTCTGTAATCATTTGTGTTGCATCGATTACCAACAATACAACATCTGCTCTGTCTATAGAAATGAATGCTTTCACAACCATAAATTTTTCTAAACTATATTTGATTCTTGCCTTTCTTCTAACTCCTGCTGTGTCAATAAATAAAAAATTATTTTTGTAGTAAGTAACTTCAGTATCAATGCTATCTCTAGTTGTTCCTGCTTCATCATGAACTAATAACCTATCTTGACCTAATAATTTATTAATTAAGGAACTTTTTCCAACATTTGGTTTACCTATAACAGCAATTTTAGCTAAATATTGACTTTCTTTTGCACCTGTTGGAGTGCTGTTTTTAAAAACATCATCCATTAACTCGGTAATACCTCGTTTACTTTGTGCAGACATTGGGTATAAATTAGGAATACCTAATGAATAGAAGTCAGCTAAAACGATATCTTCTTTATCTGGGGTATCAATTTTGTTTACTACATAAAAAATTTCTTTATCTTTAAATTTTCTTAAATAATTAACAAGTTCTTCGTCTGCAACATTTACTCCATCTTTAGCATCCATCATAAAAATGATTTTAGTTGCTTCTTCCATGGCCATATTTGCTTGTTCCATCATTTCTTTAAAGATTTCTTTATCCTCTGTGAAATCAATTCCGCCAGTATCAACAAGCAAATAATTATAATCGTCCCAATTAGCGTTTGCATAATTTCTGTCTCTTGTTACTCCAGGCATGTTATGAACAATGGCTAATTTTTTTTGAACCAACCTATTAAATAAAGAAGATTTTCCTACATTAGGTCTTCCTATTACTGCGACTATTTCTTTCATTTTATCCTCGTATTGCCTATAGAAAATCACTTAAGTCAGTTTTATTACTGTAACCTAATTTTTCTATCTTTTCATTAACGGTACTCCAATTTTTATCTATTTTAACAAAAATTTTGAGTTTTATATTTTTATTTAAAATATTTATGGCATTTTCTTGTGCATTTTCTCTTATTTTTTTAATCATAGTTCCTTTACTTCCTAAAATTACTCTTTTTTGGCTTTCTCTTGCTAGTACTATTGTGGCATCAACTGTTATATTATTTTCTATGTTTAAAAATTTATCTATTACTACAGCACTATCGTAAGGTATTTCTTCATGAGTTAATAATAAAATTTGCTCTCTGATTAATTCAGAAATAATAAATCTCTCATCCTTATCTGTTAAAAAGTCAGTTGGATAATAAAAAGGGTGTTCCGGTAGGTATTTTTTAAATTCTTTTAGTAAAAGTTTCTGATTAAAACCCTTAAATGCAGAAATAGGTATAATTTCGTTAAAATCTGCTTGTTTTTTCCAAAAATCTATAGCTTCAAGCATTTTTACTGGAGTTTTGTATTTGTCTATTTTATTTATCAACAGAATTATAGGCTTATTTTTTGATAATGTGTAATCTAAAATTTTTTTATTTACCTTATCCATTTGTGAATTATTATATTCAACTAAAAAAAGAACTAAATCAGCATCTTTTATTGCAGAAATTGCTTCTTTAAGCATAAATTGATTTATTTCCTTTTTGGAAATATGAATGCCTGGGCTATCTAAAAATATAATCTGCGTATTTTCATCTGTATAAACAGCAAGTATCTTATCTCTAGTTGTTTGGGCTTTTCTTGTTATAATGGAAATGGTCTCACCTATAAAGGCATTAATAAATGTTGATTTACCAACATTAGGTTTTCCAATTATTGCTATATATCCTGATTTTGTCATAATTTCATTTTAAAAGAAGGTATCATAGGGCACAATTGCTAAGTAACAAAAAGGCGCCATCCAGATTCGAACTGGAGAGTGGAGGTTTTGCAAACCACTGCCTTAACCACTTGGCTATGGCGCCCTAATAAAGTGGAGCGGGTAACGGGACTTGAACCCGTGACCCCGACCTTGGCAAGGTCGTGCTCTACCGCTGAGCTACACCCGCATTCGAGTTATAAAATACATATTTTATTGTTAAATGTCAATAGTTTTTTGTGTTTTTTAGTTTTTTTTTTACATTGGAGGCTTTTTTATTGACTTTACAAGTAGTTAGATTTTTATCTGTATTAAAATAAATTAACTGGAATTGGTTTATATTTTTCAATGAATAATTAATTTTATTTAATCTTGGGTATTTATTATTGGAGTTTTGAAAAAAAATAAATCTAAAGATTGTTGACAACTTAAATAAAACAATGTAACCTATCCCAATGACTTTTGTTTAGAGGAAAAGTGAAAAGAATAGAGCAGGAAAGTAAATTAAAAGAATTATATAAATTGAGTGATATTGATTTACTAAGGTACTTTAAAAGAGAACCCAGATCAATAGCATTTTACCCTCTAGCTAAAAGATTATTTACTAAAAAAAAGTATAAAGAAGCAATACAAATATTATTAAATGGTATAAAGGGATATCCTGATTATATTGAACCTAAGATTTTATTAGCTAAATTATATATAAAAATTGATAACAACGTGGAAGCCGTACAATCTTTAAGAGAAACTATAAAATTTGCACCAGAGTGTGCAGATAGTTATTATTATTTATCTAAAATATTATTTAAAAAGGGAATAGATGAAAGAGCTGAAATATTATTGACAAAAGCTTATGAAATTGCTCCTCATTCTCCAGATATAAAAAATGCCTTTGAAAAAAGATTTAAAAATGTTGGTAACACAACTACTGCAAATTTTAATATTGAAACAACCGTTATTGAATCTCTTGATGATATTAAAAAAAAGGCATTAAAAGAATTAAATGAAAGGGGGGAAGATTATAAACAAGAAGTTCAAATTAAAGATAAAGAATCTTTGGAAATTAATATTTTAGATGAACTAGAAAAAGAATTCTCATATCAAAAAAGACAAAATACTATAACGATTATTGGAGTACTTTTTGTTGTTGCAATTATAGCATATTTAATTTTTATGATTTTCAATAATGATAAAAAACAAAAAGCAGAAAAAAATGAAACTCAATTATTAATGATTTTAAATAATAATGTAGAAAATATAAAAAAAGAAATTCCTAATAATTCACCTAGTATAACCTTATATTATAAATTACTTTACCATTACCAAATTGATAGTAATAAGTATAGTGATTCTATTGTTAAAGTTAAAAAGTTAAAAAAATTAAATAACATGTGGAAATATTTATCAAAAATGACTTATTATTTATATACAGATGATAAAAAATTTGATGAATTATATGAAAAAACTAAAATTAAATTTAAAGATAATCCAGACGTTTTTTTACTTAAGGGCTATCAGCTTTTAAGGGATAATGATATTTTAAATACACAATCGTTATTTGATTTAGCGTATAAAAAATCAAATGGGGCTAATAGGTTTAAAACAGAACTTGCCTCATTGTATTTAAACAGAGGAGCAATATCAAAATTAAATTCTTTAAATATTAAGCCCACATCTGTAGAAACAAGATTATTTTATGAGTTTTTGAGAAAATCTAAGTTTAAGGAACGAGAATCGGTATTAATTGATAATTTAAATAGTACAAATAATAATATTCAAAAAGAAAAATTAGCAATTTATTTAATAAATTTATATATAAGAAACGGGATGTTTAAAAAAGCTAAAGCTACTTTAAATAAGGAATTAAGTGGTAATAAAGTACCTTATTATCAAAAATTATACAAACATCTTAAAGAAAAAGTTAAAAAACTAAAGTAATAATTAAATTTATTGACAATTAGATGTAAAATTTCATAAAATAGCACTTTACTATTGAGGAGCAGCATGGCTGTCAATTTTGGAAAATATATATTACTAGATAAAATCGCAACCGGTGGTATGGCTGAAATATGGTTAGCTAAACAAACGGGTGTTGAGGGGTTTGAAAAATTAGTTGTTATAAAGAAAATTTTACCACATTTTACCCATGATAAAGAATTTGTTACAATGTTTCTAGATGAGGCAAGAATTGCGGCAAAATTAAATCATTCAAATATTGTGCAGATTTATGATTTAGGTAAAGAGCAAAATACATACTATATTGCAATGGAATATATTTCAGGTGATGATATAAAGGGTATTTTACAAACATCAATTAAGCAAGGACATTTTTTACCTTTGCAACTTTCTGTAAATATAATTTCTCAAGCAGCAGCAGGCTTGTATTATGCTCATACTCTGACTGATATGTACGGAACATCTATGAATATTGTTCATAGAGATATTTCACCTCAAAATATACTTGTAACTTATACTGGTTCAGCTAAAATCGTTGATTTTGGTATTGCAAAAGCTGCAACTCAAAGTCAGGAAACAAGAGCTGGTACTTTAAAAGGTAAATTCGCTTACATGAGTCCTGAACAGGCTCTTGGTAAAAAACTTGATGGAAGGTCTGATTTATTTGCTCTTGCAATTGTTTTGTATGAAATTACTTTAGGAAAAAGATTGTTTAAGTCTGATTCTGAATTAAAAACACTGAGAATGATAACAGAAGAGCCAATTAAAGCACCAATAGATGTTAATCCTAAGTATCCTAAAAAATTAAATGATATCTTAATGAAAGCGTTAGAAAAGGATAGAGATAATCGTTACGAAGATTGTAGAGGTTTTCATGTTGCATTGGAAGATTTTTTAAGAGAGTATCCTAAACCTTCTTCAAATGTTGATTTATCTAAGTGGATGAAAAAAACATTTGAAGACAGAATAGAAAAAGTAAAAATTCGTCATGAACAACTTCTAAAAGAAGCTCCAGATGAATTTTTATTAACAGATATGTTAGATTCAGAAAAACCATCCAATGTTCCTCCATCTACTGAAAGTTCAAATTTATCCCAGTTGTCACAACTTTTAAATAGTTCTGGCACTCTTGGTATGAATTCAGGAACAAATAGTGGATATATGACAAATCCATTAAGTTCATCAGCTTCTCAATTATCTTATGGAACGGCAAAAGATACGGGCTCATATAGGGATTATAATACTGGTGGAAATAAAGGATTAATTATTGCATTAATTGCAATATTAGCAGTTATTGTAATTGGAATAGGAACTTATTTTATTGTTGTTGCAAATAAAAATTGTCCTACTGGTTATACAGGTAAAGATTGTTCTATTTGTAGTAAAGGATATTATAAATTTGGAAAAGAGTGTAGCCTTGTTAAATGTCCTAAGGGCTATAGAGGAAAAGATTGCACATTATGTGATGAAAACTATCAAGATAATGATAGAGATGGAACCTGTAAACCGACTTGTAAAATAGCAAATATTTCATGTGAGGAAGGAGAGTATTGTACTAGTAAAACGGGTATTGCAAAATGTACCCTTAAGGTACAAGATACCATGAATTTTGGAAATGGTGATATCATTGATAAAGGAAAATCTCTTAAAATTCCTGTGAAATCAGTTCCTTCGCTAGCTAATATTATTATTAATGGGAAACGGTATAGCTCCACAACAGATACCATTGTTGATTTTGTTATTGGTAAAGAATATAATGTTAAATTAGAAAAGGATGGATTTAAATCTGTTGTTAAAACATTTACTTTTACAAAGGATATTACTAGGCTTGATTTTAAATTGGAAGCAAGTAATGTTATCTTGGGACACGCTAAGCTTGTTGTAACTAAATTTCCTAAAAAAGCTATAGTACTTTTTGATGGTATAAAATATGATAATCCAGATTCGGAAATTTTGGTAATTAAAAACTTATCAGAAGGCAAGCATCTTTTACAAGTAAAGTTAGATGGCTATAAACCTGAAACTAAAAATATTATCTTGTCTGAAAGAAATCCATTGCAAGTAAAAATTAAATTAAAGAGAACTAGTATAAAATATAAAGATATTACAATTGAAACAAGCCCAAGTGGTGCTTTAATTTATGTTAATGGTAAAAAAATAGGAAAATCTCCAATTTCTAATTATTCTATAAAACCTAAAAGTAGATATTCAATAAAGGTTGTTAAAAATGGCTATAAAACAGAACGATTAAAAAAATATAACTCATCAATTTCAAAGCCAATCTTTTTAAAATTAAAATCTAGTACTATAAAAAAGAATGTTAAAAATGAAGCAAGTAATACAACTGAAAATGTAATTAAAGATACTGTAAAAAAAGATGTTCAAAAGGATACAGGAACATTAACAATTAATACTGTGCCTTTTACAGATATTTATTTAAATAATCGTAAAATAGGTTCAACTCCTTTAGCAGAGTATAGGTTGCCTGTTGGGCGTCATAAATTGAAATTAAAAAACAAATCAGCAATGATTTCTAGTACTATTAATGTTCGTATAAAAAAGGATGAAGAATTAAAACAAGTTATCAAATTTAAAAAAGGAACACTGAAAGTTGTAACTAATCGTAACCCAACTATTTTAATAAATAATCGTTCTGTAGGGGTAGGAACTTTAACAAAAGACTTGTATGAAGGTACCTATTTTATCACGATTAAAGATGTTGGTAGTGTAAAAAAATATACTATCACAATCAGACCAAGAAGAACTGAAACGATTAACTATTAAAAATCCTCAAAGCTCTCTAAAAAATCAACATCATCTGGATCAAATATTTTAATATTTTTGGGATTATTATTAGATGTAAGTTTAATCTCCTCATGATATCTTGTTAAATCTATTACATTTTTATTATCAATAAAATCATGTATAAAAATATTTGGATAATTTTTAAATAAATAAACTTCAGCATCATCATCTGTCTCATCCATATCTACAAAATCTCTTTTGATATCAAATGAAAAATCATTAAATAAATAATAAATATAATTTATTTTTTTTGCTGTATTTCTTTTTATTAAAACAAAGGGATATCTTATTATTGGTAATATAAAAAAAATAGAAGAATAAAATAGAGAAAGATCGCCATACCAAAACTTTAAATAACTATATAATCCTGGAGATATTAGTTTATTGCCATCAAATGCACCTAAACTAACAATAGTAGACATAGTTAGATTTACAATACCAAATATAATAATTTTAGTATTAGTGTCATCATCATTTATATTTAATTTATATTCAGGCATCTTTCTATCCCAAATATAAGAAAAACTTCCTTTCTCTAAACCCCTAAAATCAAAGTTATTAAATTTATAATATATTACTCCCGTTTCACTAACAGAAATTTCACCATCATATTTTACTATTACTGATAAAATTAATTTTTGTGCTTTACTTTCAGATAAACCTGTTAGATTAATTATATCAGATAATGTTATTTTATGATAATTTTTTATAAATCTAAGTATGTTAACTTGGTTATCTATTGTTTTTATATAAAAATCATCACCAAAAACAAAAGAGAATATTTTTTCATGAAACGGCCTATTAGTATTTATATTGTATCCTTTTTCATGAAAACTTTTTAAAGTAAAGGCATAATTCATCATTTTCAGAAAATCATTTATAGATTCTTTAATACTAATAGGAGCACTATCTACAAGCTCTTTATCTGAACTTTGAAGTCCTGAAAAGATAAGAGTTGATAATAAAAATCCAAATATAAGCATTACAAAATAGATAGAGCTATAACTAATAAATACTAGTAACATTAATATTTTACTAACAGAAACAAATATATCCTTTCCTGCCTTCAATACTCCTTTGAGTATGTCTATAAGTATTTTAATAAACTTTTCATTAATATCTAAATCTTTTTTAAAAATATATATAAGTTTTCCATCATTATCAACACGGACTTCTGCATTTTGTTGTTCAGCTAATTTATTTAGTATTCTTTGTGCTTCCATAATTGGAAGATTCATTTCTAAGGCAAAACTATCAAGGTAAATTTTTTTATTCTTTTTAATATATTGAAATATATTATTATTTTCTCGTGTCATTATAAATATCCAGGATCTTGATGCTCTCCGAAAACTTCTTTTAAGGTACTAATAATTTCTCCTAAACTAGCATAAGATTTTACTGCATCAATAATAAAAGGCATTAAATTTTCAGATGTATTAGCTTTTTCTTTTAGTGTAAATAAGTTTTTATTAACTAATTCATTATTTCTTTCTTTTTTTAATTTTTTTAATGAAGTTATTTGTTTTTTTTCTGTTTCTGGGTCAATTTTTAGAATACTCATATCTATTTTTTCATTTTTATTTACATATTTGTTAACTCCAACTTGGATTCTTTCTTTTGTTTCAATTTGTCTTTGATATTGATATGCTGCATTACCTATTTCAAGCTGTGGAAATCCTTTATCTATTGCCTTAACCATACCTCCCATTTTATCAATTTTATGAATATATATTAATGCTTCTTTTTCCATTTTATTTGTTAATTCTTCAATAAAATACGAACCTGCAAGAGGGTCTATCATATTTGCAACACCTGTTTCCTCCGCAAGTATTTGCTGTGTTCTAAGAGCAATTGTTACAGCTTTTTCAGTTGGAAGGGCCAATGTTTCATCCATTGAATTTGTGTGTAATGATTGAGTTCCTCCCATTACTGCAGATAGAGCTTGCATTGCAATTCTAACAATATTATTTTCTGGTTGTTGAGCAGTTAATGACACTCCTGCAGTTTGTGTATGAAATCTCATAAGTAATGATTTTTTATTTTTGGCTTTAAATCTTTCTTTCATGATTCTAGCCCACATCCTTCTTGCAGCTCTAAATTTTGCTATTTCTTCAAAGAAATCACTATGAGCATCAAAGAAAAATGACAACCTCGGAGCAAAATCATCTATATTCAATCCTCTTTTTAGTGCATATTCAACATATTCAATTCCATCTGCAATAGTAAAAGCTAATTCTTGTATTGCTGTAGAACCTGCTTCTCTTATATGATAACCACTTATAGAAATTGTATTCCATTTAGGAACATTAGTAGTACAATACTCAAACATATCTGTAATTAATCTCATTGATGGTTCTGGTGGAAAAATCCATGATTTTTGAGCTATATACTCTTTTAATATATCATTTTGAGTTGTGCCCATAATTTTATCTGCACTTACACCTTGTTTTTCTGCAACAGCAATGTACATAGCCAATAAAATACTTGCAGGGCCATTAATAGTCATAGAAGTAGATACTTTATCAAGAGGAATTCCATCAAAAAGAGCTTCCATATCTGCAAGGGAGTCTATTGCAACACCAACTTTACCTACTTCTCCTATTGATCGTTCGTGGTCACTATCATAGCCCATTAATGTAGGGAAGTGGAATGCAGTGCTTAATCCCGTTTGACCTTGTTCAAGTAAAAATTTAAATCTTTTATTTGTGTCTTCCGCTGTCCCAAAACCTGCAAATTGTCTCATTGTCCATAATCTTCCCCTATACATTGACGGTTGAACTCCACGGGTAAATGGATATTGTCCAGGCATTCCTAAGTCTTTATTATAGTCTAAGTCTTTAATGTCAGCTGGAGTAGAAATTATTGGCACTTCCATATCGCTAATTGTAGTAAATCGTTTTTTTATTGCTGGTCTTTTTTTTAATAATGTTAATAATTCGTCTTGTGTCCATGTGTCTTTTGTTTTTAGAATTTCTTCAATCTTTTTTGAATCAAACATATGCCCCTCATTAATAATTCAGTAAAACTTTATTCAGTAAATAATATCAGAAACTTAGTTGATTAGTAAAGGAAAAATTTAATAAAGACTATTTATCTTGATCTGTTTTTATAATTAACTTTATTTTATAATAATCTCCATAGGAAAACGATTAGAGTATAATAACTTTTATTTATTTAATATTATTTATTGACTTTAAATTTTTTCTTTATAAGTTCTATATCTTGCTTAGTTAAGTTAGTGTAAATACTGATTCGTTCTATAGGTAATCCACTTTTAAGCATATTTAAAACCATAGTTTCTTTATCTTTTTTTGCTTTTTCTCTCTCCTCTTTTAATTCCTTTTGAATTTCTTGAGCTTTTCTCTTCTCTTCTTGAGCCACTTTTTTAGCTTCAACTATAACAGATGTATATTTGATGTAAGCTTCTTTTAACTCTTCTTCTTTTGTAATATATTTAATCTCGTCTTGGGTTAATCTATCTTTTAGAAGCATATTCATAATATCGATAAATAATTCATCATTGTTCTAAAATCTTTAATCACAATAGTCCTATTCCTTATTATAACTCATTATTTTGATTATGCAATTTTTTTTTGATTTTTGTAATTAAAACTAAAGTTATAATAATTTAATCCTATAAAGTGAAAATTACTTATAATGTTATTTATATTTTACTTTTCTTAAATTTTAGATTATTATAAGCTAAAATTTGGGAGTTTAAACAACTTATTGGTTAAACGACCCATAAACTTATAAAAATACATAAGGATTAAAATGACTGAAATAAAAATACTAGATTCTACTCTTATAAATAAAATTGCAGCCGGTGAAGTGGTTGAAAGACCGTCCTCTATTTTGAGAGAATTAATAGAAAATTCCATAGATGCCCAAAGCGACAAAATTGAGGTTTTTGTTGATAAAGGTGGAATTGGTAAAATTGTTGTTTCTGACAATGGAAAAGGAATGAATAAAGAAGATTTAAAGCTAGCAATATTAAGACATGCTACTAGTAAAATTAAAGATGAATCTGATTTATTTGCAATAAGTTCACTTGGTTTTAGGGGTGAAGCCTTGCCTTCAATTGCATCTGTTTCAAAATTTCAAATTGCCTCAAGGAAACAAGGAGCTGAAATAGGTTATCAAATTACAATTGAAGGTGGAAATATAATTTCTGAATCTCCAATTGCTATGAATGAAGGAACAAAAATAACTGTTAGTGAATTATTTTTTAATGTTCCTGCTAGAAGAAAATTTTTAAAAAAAGAAAATACTGAATTTTCATATTTATATGATGTATTTTCTAAGTTCTTAATGATTTATCATAATATTTCCTTTACTTTTTACAAAAATAACAAGTTATTAAAAAAATATCCTAGTCATAGTAAATCAGAGAGGATTGCTACTTTATTTACTAAAGAATCTAAGGATTTATATCCTATAAATTTAGATATTGAAGACTTTAAAATTGAGGGCTTTATTTCAAATCCAGAGTTAGCATTCAAAAGGAGTAATCATTTATTTGTATTTATCAATGGAAGATTCATTAAAGATAAAATGCTTATTCATGCTATTTCTCATGGTTATAGGAATATAATAGAGCCCCGAGAGTATCCTTTTGTTATTATATTCTTTAAAATAAACCCTAGGCTTGTTGATGTAAATGTACATCCTCAAAAAATGGAAGTAAGATTTAATAATTCGCAAATGGTTCATCAAATTATATCTAAAACTATAGAAGGAGAATTGGCAAAAACACCATGGGTAAAAAGAGAACTAGGTTCTAAAGAGATACAAGATGCTAGATGTCAATCTGAATCTAATGAAAAGATAGCCGGTGTTCATTTAGAGGTTAGTGCTGAAGATTATTTTTTTAAATCTCCGACTTCAAATAATAAAGAATTATTTTCTGCTGATTTCGTTAATAGGTCATTAGATTATAAGCAAAATAATGAAAATTTTTTTGAAGAAAGAAACTCATATTTTTCTTCTTTAAAAGTAATAGGTCAAATAATGAAAACATATATTTTATGTGAAGGAGATGATGGATTAATTATTATAGATCAACATGCAGCACATGAAAGAATTGGTTACGAAAGACTAGTTAAGGATTATGAAAAAAAGAAAATACCACAAGAAAACTTATTAATTCCTACTGTAATTAAGCTAAGTCCTGAAAAATTTGCTATTTTTATGGATAATTTATCATTTTTTAATGAAATTGGCTTTGAAATTGAAGTTTTTGGTGTTAACACCATTACTATTAGAAAAATACCTGTGATTTTGAATAGAAAAAATATAGAAATTTTAATGAAAGAAATAATTGATGATTATCTAATAACTGGATTTTCACTAGCTTATGAAGACACCATTAGAAAGATATTTTCTACTATTTCGTGCCATTCTGTTGTGAGAGGTGGAGATGAATTAAACAAGTATGAAATGGAAAGTTTATTGAAATTAATGGATGAATATGAGTTTTCTGCAAATTGCCCCCATGGAAGGCCAGTTTACTATAAGATATCAAGGTATGACTTGGATAAGAAGTTTCATAGGGTTTAAAATGAATTAAAATTTGATTTAAATAAAAATTGTACTATAATAAGTGCAAATTTTTATTTGGAGAAACTATGAGATTCTTTATTTTACTATTGATGATATTTTTTAGTGTTTCTTTATTGGGAAGAAGAAGCGGGGGACGAAGTGGCTCAAGAGGATTTTCATCAAGAAAATCTAGCTCTTTAAGTAGCTCTTATTCTGGCTCTAGTTCTTCAAGAAGTTCTTACTCTGGAACTAAAAGAAAAGGAACAGGGTATTATGCCCCTTATAAAAAAAGAGCAGGTGTTTATGTTAAAGATGATGGAAGTGATTTTGCCAATATGCTTTTTATGGCTATAGGAGCAGGAGTACTATTTATAATAATATATATAATTAAGGATAAGTCTAAAAAACATAGTTATTATAAAATTATTATGAGCAAAAAACATGGTGCTTTAAAAGATATTAATGATACGATAATAAAAAACCAAGAAGCTGTTAATAACTATGATTTTGAAAAGCAAACACACAACATAGAGAAAATATTTAGAATATTATCTGATAAACAAAATGAGCAAGTTACAAATAATGAGATTAGCATAGAAAATTTTATAGTCATAAAAGACGGTAAAAAATTAAGAGAAAAACTTAAAGCTGATCTGCAAAACGAAGAAAAATTTGCAAAAGAACTAGAAACTACAAATAAAGGAAATTATGACTATATTAATATTATGTTTACCATAGAAAATAAATATTTGATAGAATATGATAAAACAGTTGAAGATGCTAATATAAAATTATTTTCAAAACTACTTGATTTAGTTATAGCTATGCGTACTGATAATAAAGAAAAAATTGATATGATAAGAATTGTAATTGCTCAAAATATAGATAAAGAAAGCATTTATTAAGATTATCATAATAAAAAATATCAAAAATTTCTTTAATTATTGCAATTCTTGGTAGTTTATAATAGAATGATGTATTCAATTAATGAGGTGTTATGAAAAGATTATTTTTATTATTCATACTTATTGTACCTAGTTTAGTATTTGCTGAAGCAGGAGTGATAGTTCCTAGAGGTTCTCATTATCCAAATGATAAAATTCTTTCAATAGAAAAAATGAGAGTTGATGTTAAAATTGATGCATTATTTGTTAATGTTAAAATTATGCAAATATTTAAAAATCATAAAAATTATGACCAAGAAGGTGAATATATTTTTACCATGCCTGATAATGCAATGATTTCAAATTTTGCTATATGGGAAGATGGAAATAGAATTAAAGGCGTGATAATGGAAAAGAAAAAGGCTAGGTCTTTATATGAAAAAATAAAGGCAAGGTTAATAGATCCAGGTTTGTTTGAACAAGAAAACAATTTTTCTGTAAATAAATTCAAAGTAAATGTCTATCCTATAGTTGCTAATGGTTACAAAAGAATTGAAATAGAATATACAGAGCTTTTGCCAATTAATTTTTTAACTATGAATTATTATTTACCCCTAAAACCAGTTTTATTTAAAAATTATAATTCAAGTATCAAAAATCTTGAATTTAATTTCTCGTACAGTAATAAAGTTCCTTATGGTGAGTTAAGATTAATTGCTCCTTTTGATTATGAAAATAATTCAAACTTAGTAAAAAATAAAAATAATGTATCTTTTCAGTATAAAAAACAAAATATAACTTTTGATAAAGATTTTATTTTTACTCTTAATTATGATTTTAAAAAAACTAATTTTAATTTATTGACTTACAAAAATTTAAAAAAAGTAAGAATTGATTATTCTCCAGATAATAATGGTAAAAGATATCAAGACAAAACTGGTTTTTTTAAGGGGGATTTTTATTTAAATGAAAATGTTAAAAATACTGATAAAACTTTTGAAGCTAAAAATATAGTAATTATCTTTGATAGATCTTTATCTATGAAATGGTTGAAATTATCAAAATCTGTTGAAGTATTTAAAAAAGTTTTAAATACTATGCATACTGGTGATAAATTTAAACTTTTAACATTTTCTAATGTTGTTGAACCCATTTTTAATGACTTTAAAGATGCAAATGAGGAAAATATAAAAACTGTATATAATAAATTATTAGAAATGAAAATTAAAAATGGTACTGATATTTTATCTTTAATTAATGCTCTTAAAAAAGAGAGAAAAAATACTTATATTTATTGGATTACAGATGGACAAGCTACCTTAAATGAAATTAGAGATAAAAAATTATTGGTTAAATTTAAACAATTAACAAAATTAAAGTTTTTTGTTCTTGGTGTTGGTTCTGATACAAATAGAATATTTTTAAATAAAATTACGGCTATGAGTAATGGCTATTATTTACATTTTTTTGAAAATGAAGATATTAATTTAAAAATGGAATTATTTAACAAAGCAATTAACCAAGAGCCTCTTTATGATTTCACTTATAACTTTAAAAATAAAAGTAATTTTAGTGATATTTATACATTACAACATGGTACTATATATGATAAGAGTGTATATTCAATAGTTGGTAAATATGACAAAGCAATTAAAACAACTATAAGAGTGAATTATAAAAAAAATAAAGAAAATAAACTATTCAATGTTGAATTTCCTGAAAAAAACACTAAAAATGAATATATTAAAAGAATTTGGGCTAAAGCAAGAATTGATTATTTACTAGAATTAATTAATAACGAAGGAGAAAAGAAGGCTTGGATTAATGAAATCATTGCTTTATCTAAAGAATTTACTATAGTAACTCCATATACATCATTTTTGGCTGCTCCTCGTTCTCTTATTAGACCTAGGTCTATTATTCCTGGAGATCCAGTTTTAAGAGTAAAAACAGATGGAAATATTACTTCAGTTATTGCTAAATTTGAATTTGGCTTAACTAAAAAATTAAATTTTATAGCTAATAAAAATATATGGGAGATAAGATTTCTAGCTCCTGATTATTTAAAAGATGGAGATTATAAAGTTGATTTATTTTTAACAGAAAGAGATGGTTCAAGTATAATTGAAACTAAATATATTACTATAGATTCTACTCCTCCGATTATAAAAAAAAGATATAAATTAAATGGAAATGATTTAAAGTTAATTGTAGATGCATCTAGTGATACTAAAAAGATATATGCCTATGTTGATGATAAAATTTTAAATATTAAGTATAGTAAAAAAGAGGGACATTCTATTGCTATTTTACCCAATGGCAGAATTTATAAAAATAAGAAAATTAAATATATTTTAGAAGATTTTGCACATAATAGTTCAACAATTTATGATGTAATTAGTTTTGGGGAGTAAGTATGAGATATTTTATAATTTTTTTGTTATTATTTGTTATTTCTTGTTCTTCGGATTCCTCAAACAAGAAAGATAATGTGAAAAATAAACTTAAACAAACTTCAAATGAACCAACTAAAATAAATACAGATTATAAATATGAAAAACTTGATGTTGCAAAATTGTATTCCGCCTCTGATAAAGAAATTTTAAAAGAAATTGACTTGTCAAATATAAAAAATATTAAAAATTCCTTATTGTATTCAGAATCATCTAGTGTTTATATAGAAAGAAGCCCATTAGAGGTTTATGAATTATTAGTAAAAAAAGCTAATAAAAGAAGTATTCAAGATAATATTTTATTTTTAAAAATATCGTTAGAGCTAGGTAAAAATGAAAACATTAATGATATTCTAAATAAACTTAAGTCTAGTGATTTAGTTATAAGTGAAATTAAGGAAGTTAATAGTATTTTAGCAAGATTTAATCTTTTTGATAAAGAAACGTCCTTCACTTCTTATAGATTAGAGAAATTATTAAATAACAATAAAAAATTTGATGAAGATGGTAATTCTAGATTTTTAATATTAATTAATTTAATTAACTCCATTGAAACAACAAATTTAATAAAAATTGACAAAAATAAATTTTTTAACAAATATTTTAAAATAGATAAATTTAATGAAACGATTAACTCAAAATATATTAATGAGCTAATTAATTCTAAAAAATATTCTAAAGTTGAGAAATTTATTAATGATTTACTTTCCACAGTAAAAAACAAAAAAATACTATATAATAAAAAAAGTTTATTAACTTCTCTTGTTTCTATTTATAAAATTACAAAACAAAACTCTAAAATAAGAGATTTATATTTATTAAATACGAAATTGCCAGAAAATAAAGAACTTTTTTATGAATATATAAGATATCTGAAATCAGAAAAGATATGGGCTAAAGAATTAAAATATTTTATAACAAAATTTAATAAAGAAAAATCATTAGCTAGTTTTTATAGATATTATTTTTCACTCAAATATGAAAATAAAAATATTGCAATTCTCTTAACTAATTATTATGAATATTTATTAGAAAATAAAAATGATGAAGCAATTAAAGATATTTCTAAATTATTAAGAACAAATGGTAAATATAAAGAAGCATTTAATTTATTAAATATTGCATTAATAAACAATAAAAATTCTAAATATTATGATGATTACCTCATCAGTATGGGAAAAATTGTAGAAGGACTACCTTATACTGAATCAATGTATAAATCTTATTATTTTTTTAGTACTCCTGAAATTATAGGTGGAATTTTAAGCTTAATCCAAAATCAGCATAAAAATAATGGTTTTTTATCCACTATAGATAATCAAAATAATCTAAAAACCAGAATAGAAGATATGGATTATCTTTTTGAAAAGAGTAAAAAACTATTTAAATCTAATGAAAAGTTAGCTATATTTTCTCAAAATTATTTTTATTTTTTAAAGCGTTATAAACAGGCTAATAAAATTAAAAAACTTGTTGTTGAATTAAAAAAACTAAATAAAGATATTTATTTTAATATTTTTTTGTTAAAAACAACTAGAAGTATTACTCAAAATAAAAAGAAAATAGCTTTATTAAATAATGAAATCTATAATTTATATTTAAAATTATTATTAGAAAATAAAAATAGCAAAGACAAATTTAATAAATATTTATCAGAAACACTTGGATTTTTAAATAATTTTAAATTAGGTAAAGCAATAATAAAACTTAATAGTTTAATTAAAATATACCCTGATAATGAAAAAATATATGAAAAGTTGCTTATTTTATTAGGTAATTATAGGGCATATAATAAAAAATTAGTTATTTATGAAAAAGCTCTTGAAAAATTTAATAAAAAAACATGGGCAGACAAATATTCTAGATTTTTAATTAGAAAAAAATGGAATGATAAAATGCTTCGTTTAAATAAAAGATTGGTTAATCTTTTAAATAAAGATGATTATCAAAAATATTTAACAAGTTCATTTTCAAGTAAAAAGTATGGTTCATTTACAAGTGCATTTAATCAGTTATATGAACAAGTATATGTTGATGCTCTAAAAAAATATCCGTTTAATAAGGCTATAATAAATAAATTACTAAATTTTTATAATGATTTTAGGTATTCATATAGATATAAAGACTCAAATGCAACTTATAAGTATGCTCTTTTGTTATATAAATATATTTACATTTATGATGATTTTAGAGATAGATATTTTAAAGATAGATTAATAACCAAGAAAATGAATCATGATAAAATCGTTAATAGTATTCTTAAAAAGAAGAAAAAAACAATTCCAGACTTAAAATACTTAGCTTATATGCTTGAATATAAAGGAGAATTCGAAAAGAGTGTTAAATATTATTCTATTTTATCAAAATATTATATTACTAATAAAAATATTATTTTTAAAACAGCTAAACTATATAAATCTCTTGCATCTTCTTTTTATATAAAAGACAAATCATTCTTAGAAAAGTCCGAAACCCTGTATAAACGACTTAGTTTTCTTTACAGAAATGAAAGTAAATATTATATTTCTCTTGCAGAATTATATTATGAGTTAATAATGAAAAATAAGGCTCAAAAATCTTTATTCAGAGCACTAGAGTTTGAAAAGGGAAGTGAACAAAAATATATAGATATCGCAAATATGTTTTATGATTATTATGATTATGACAATGCTTTAAAAACAATTTATATTTACAGAAACAGGAAAGCTAATGATGATTTGTTAATTCCTTTTGTTGGCAGACTTTTTGAATTAAAAAAACAAGAAAAACTTGCAATTAAAGAATATTTTAGAGATTTATTAAATGAGAAAAGGGATAGTTACCAATCAGCGAAAAGGTTAAAATTTTTAATAAACAAGAAATCATTAAAAGATCTAATTCTTTTAAATATAGAAGGAAATATTTCAAATGTAAGCAATAATGAAGTGTTATTTAATAAGTTTAAAGCATTTATCATTTCAATAAATAATAATGAATTATTAGATAAATTATATAGTTCTCTTTATGATGATGGAAACAATATAACTCTTTTAAAGCAATTATACTATACATTTAAAGGAAATAAAGATAGTAGAGCAGAAGAACTACTTAAAAAAATAGAGAAATTAGAAAAAAGTGATGAAGTTTATAGAATGTTGATTTCTTTTTATAAAGAAAAGAAAAATGTTAAGGAAGCAAGCGATTATTATGAAAAATTATTATTAAATAATCCTTTTGAAAATGATAAATATAGTTTTATAAATATTATTGAAGATTATTCTTCATATTTAATTAAAAATAAAGAATATGAAGGAGCAATTAATAAATATAATGATTTACTTGTTTATCTAAAAAAACAGAATGAAAAATTAAAATATAAATTGAGTATTGCTGATATTTATGTACTACAATCAGAAAATAAATATTTAACTTATTTGCTTAAATTAGATTCAGAATATCCCGACTCTGAAGTTGTTAGTAACAAAATATTTTTTTATTATAAAAAAAGTAATAAAATTAAGGAAATGCTTAGTTACTTAAATGAATTAATCAAAAGAACAAAAAAGGAGATTAACTTATCATATATAGAAAAAAAGAAAAAGGTTGCAAGATATAGAAGCCTTTTAATAGAACAATTAATTGCATTAAAAAAATATAATTCAGTATTAGACCAATATATAGAAATACTAAATAGAAATCCTCTTGATTCTTACATGGTTAATAAAGTATATAATTTTGCAAGAATAAATAAATTAGAGGTTAGATTATTTGATTATTATACTAAATTATCAAAAAAATCCTTTAAAAATCATAAATACCTACTTTTAAATGCACGACTTAACTTATTGAAAGGTGATTATAATAAAACTCTTTCATATTACCAGAAAGCTAAAAAATTAGAGCCTCAAAAACTAGAAATTAAATATAGTATTGCAGATACATTTATTAAATTAAAAGAGTATTCAAAAGCATATAATTTATATAATGGATTATATTTAAAAGAGCAAAATGAGTATACTAAAAAAGATTTATTAAAAAAGATGTTTGAAGTGGCTATGTATTTAAATAATACTAAATTAATAGAAGACTTGGCCTTTAGAATTGTAAGAAATAAATCTAAAAATTACTATGATTATGATAGCAAATATGTTGCTCAAACTTTATATAAACATAATTTCTTTGAACTTGCTAGGAATTATTATGATAAGCTAATTATGAATGCTGTTAAATCAATAAGATATATAGATGGGGATGTCTTTTACCAATACTCAAAAACTTTCATTAATAAAGGAGAGGGATTATTACTAATAAGAAAAATCTTTGAACTAATAGATGAATTAAATTCTTTAGATTCTGTTAAGCATAAATATACTGTAAGTAATAATAAAAATGTTTTACTTACTGTAATTACTAAATATATACCCGAAAATATATCTTATTTTACGGCTTCAGAGATAAGTTCAATAAATTCTTATTTAGATAATCTTGATAATAGATATAGTAGTTATGTGAGTCAGTATTATAAAAAAATGAACTTAATGGATAAATATTTTAGTAAACTTACAGGTAGTTATGTAAAAAATACAAAATATAATTATTATAAAGCCGCTCTTGACTATGATTCTATTATTAACCAAGGTTTATATAAAGTTTATGGATACAGAAAAAGAGAAAATAAAACTTTAAGCAATTATAAAAAGGCATTTTTGTATTATGTTTGGAAAGATAAAAAAACTGCAGTTGAAATACTCGAAAATAATATCAAGAATTGTGACACCTATAATAAAAATACCATTGCAACTAATGTTTATATTGAGTACCTAAGAAAACATAACCCAAATAAATACAGAAACCTAACTAAAAATACTTGTATCTACAATGATATACTCTCTGTTTATATTAAATATTCAGAAAAAAAACTTGCTTTAGAGTTAATAAATAATCAAAAACAGGATAAAGCCTGGAAATTAACTCAAAAAGTTAACCTATATTGGGCATTAGAAGAGTTTAACAAAGAGGGGGTTAATATTTATAATGAATTGTTAAGTACTAACTTATCAATTTCTGAAGAACTTAATAAAGATATGCTTTTAACCGAAACAAGCTGGAATAATTTAATCAATAGATATTCTAATTATTTACTAAAATCTAATTTGGCAAGTAACTTAGATGATTATATCAATAATATTCTTGAAATTTCTCCGAAATCAATAAAATCATATTTAACTATTGCTGATATATATTATGTAAATAAAAAATATAAAAAGTCTGTAGAATATTTAAATTATGCGAGTCAACTTAAAAATAAAATAATCATTGAGATTAAATTAGCTGATAATTATTTGAAACTTGGAAAATTAGATAAATTTAATAAAATTAAAGCTAAAATATTAAAATCAAGTAATTTAAATAGTTTTTATAAATTTTATGAAATATTAAAATCTAACAAAAAACTAGATAATTATTTTATATCTATTTATAGCGATTTATTAATAAAAAATTACAAGACTTATGGTTATTATAAATTAAGAAATTTTATACAACAAGTTACAGATTACTATAAAAATAAAAATATCACAATTTTAGCTTCATTTGTAAATAATTTTAAAGATGGAAAATATGAAGTATATAAATCAATACTATTTAATAATCAAAACTCATTTAATAATGATTACAAAATAAAGCTATTTAATAAAATAATTTCTTATTATTCAGAAATAAAAGATGATTACAGTAAAAGAACTTGGGTTCTAGCTGAAGTAGAATTTTTATCAATTACTAAAAAATATAATCTTGCTATAGAATTTTTAAATAAGTATAAACAACTTTTTGAATATGAGGATAGACCTAAATATAATTTTTATATGTTTAAATTATACTATTCATCTAAAAATTTTGATTTTGCTAAAAAAATATTTACCTCTCAACTTAATCATAATGACTATTCTGAATATGGAGTTAATAAATATTTTAATTTTATAATGAATGAGGAAGATTCTAAAAAAGAATTTTTATTAGATTTTTACACAGAATTAAGGGGGTTAACGAGCTTGTCTAAAGATAATTTAATTAAATTATTAGGATATTTTAAAAACGATAGTAACTTAAAAACGGAAATACTGTATTTAATTAACAACCTTTATTTAAGTCAAACTCAATTGTCTAGCCTAGAAACTTTAGCATCTAAAAAGAATTTACTAGAACTATATAAGCTAATTTTAGAAAATAAATATAATGAATTTTACAGTAATTATAATTATAAAAAATTAAATAATTATACTGATAAATATTATTCATATATTCTTACTTTAATAAAATTAAATAAAATAGATAAACTTAGAAGCGCCATTGATGATAGAAAATTATCAGTAGCTGAGTTATATTTAATAAATACTGAAATTAATGGGTATTCAGATAATGAAAAAAGATTAATGTTGGTAAGTCTTAATTTTGAAAATATAGATATTTATTATATTAAGGCATTATTAAATTATAGTTTAAAAAAATATGATATAGCATTATCTGAATTAAATAAAATAGATGTAAGTAAAGATTACAAATATAATTTAAAAATACCACTTTTAAAGGTAGATGTTTTATCTAAGTTAAATAAAGTTAATGATTTAGGAGAGTTAAAAAAAGCAATAAAAACATCTCCATATAATAATGATTTAAAATATCTCTTATTTGAATATTACCTTAAAAATAAAGATAATGAAAAAGCTATGTTTGTTTTAGGAACAATGGGTTCTAACTTATATTTAGTTTTTGATAATATTGTTGCAGAATACTTTAAATATTTAAGCTTATATGGCTATTCTAATGGTTATGAGGGAGATTATTATGATTATTATCAACCAGAAAAATTAGCAGAGGAGGCATTTGGAACTGCTGATAAGGATAAAAATAATTACATTGAAAACTTCATCTCAAAATATTCAGATAAACAAAGAAAAACTATAGTTAAGTTTTTATATCAACAATACCAAAAAATACCTAAAAACAAAAAATTAGGATTGTCAATATTATATTCATATAGTAAATTAGATAAGAGCTATAAAAAAGAATATGATAAATTAAAGGAGTCAAAATGACAGAACAAATAGTATTAAATTGTCGCCATTGTGGGCAAAAAAATAGAATAGACATAGAAAGAGCTTTATATCATACAGATGAAATTCATTGTGGAAAATGCAAAAAGAATATTTTCTTGGGTCAAGATGAAAAATTAGATTTTTTTGACTTAGGTGATTTTATACATCCAATGGACTATTCTACTATGGAAACAATAAAAAAAATACCTGCAATTACTTCAATCTTAAAGTTTTTAGTTAAAAATACAAAAGAAAAATTCTTTAAGGTGATGCATTATCAAAATTATATAAGAGTATCAGAAAATCAATATCCTAAACTATATAAATTATACAAGGAAATGGTTTATGTTTTAAATTTATCGGATAATGAACCAGAATTATTCGTTTATAAATCACCTATGATTAATGCATATACTTATGGAGTAGATAAACATTTTATTGGGATTTCCACGGCAGCTCTCGAAGAACTTAGTGATGATCAAGTTCAAGATATTTTAGCTCATGAATTAGGACATGTTGTATTAGGGCATGTTTTATACAAAATGGCAGCAATTATTGTAGCTCAATTATCAATTTCTGTTGCGAATAAAACTTTAGGTTTAGGCGGAGTACTTATTTCTCCTATAAGATTCGCACTTCTATCATGGAGTAGAGCAAGTGAATTAAGTGCAGATAGAGTTGCAATTATGGCTACTAGGAAATTAAAAGCGGCTCATTTAACAACACTCAAACTTGCTGGTGGTGTTTCTACTTATAAAGATGAAGATTATAATTTTAAAGATTTTTTAGCTCAAAGTGAAAAAGCTAGACAAATTGAAGATGAGTCAATTTTAACTAAAATATATAATTTTTGGGAAAACCAACAGATTACACATCCGTTTCCATTGTGGCGAGCAGGTGAATTGGATAAATGGGCAAAAAGTGGAGATTATTTAAGAGTTATTTCTAAAAACCATGTTACAGAACGAGGTTTAATTAGAGATGTTCAAAAATGTGAAAACTGCAATAATGAGTATTCTGTTAGATTAACTGTTTGTCCTTATTGTGGACATAGTAAAGAAAAGAGTGATGAATCGTTTTTTGATAAGCTAAAGGGATTATTCTAAATTTTAATTTTCTCCGTTCTTAAGTCATGGCTTTATATATAAAGCTATACTAAATATAAAAATATTTATTTATTTAATATATTATTTCTTTGACATAATCAGTAAAAATCGTTAATATAATGTAAATATTATTGAGGTTTTATGAAATATTTAATGATTTTAGTACTTAGTTGTTTAACTTTTATTGCTTATAGTGAAGATTTTCCTATTATGCTTAATGTTAAATCAGATATTAAAATTCCAGATGATTTTAGAGATGGAGTAGAAGAATCTTTAACAACTATGGGTTATAGTCTTGTTGATGATAAAGCTCAAAAAGAAGCATTAAAGGAAAATGCAAAAGCAAGAAATTCAGAATGCTATGATGATGAATGTTTAGTTGATACGGGTAAAATGCTTGCAGCAAGAGCATTGATTTCTGTTGAAGTTGATAAAAAAAGTGATAAACTTTATAAGTTTAAAGCTAGGTATATAGATTTTGAAACGGGTACAACAACAAAATCAAAGGTAATGTATTATGAAGCTGAGTTAAATGATTACCAAGCTTTATCAAAATTCGGAAAAGAATTTACCAAACTATTATTAGGCGGTAAAACTAGTAGGGATGAGGCGATGACTCATCCTGCTACTAGTAAAGTGACTCATCCTACTACTAGTAAAGCGACTCATCCTACTACTAGTAAAGCGACTCATCCTGCTACTAGTAAAGCGACTCATCCTGCTACTAGTAAAGCGACTCATCCTACTACTAGTAAAGTGACTCATCCTGCTACTAGTAAAGCGACTAGCAAAGATATTAATAAAAACAACAACAAGGATAAACCAAAAGAGCAGTTTATTAAAAAAGATACCAAAAATAAGCCAAAAATTTCTCCTACTAAAAAAGAGAAAAAAATTACTAATTTGTTATTAAAATCCAAAAGATATGCAAATGATTTTGATATAACAATTTCTTTACATGGGGGCAGGAATGCTTTCTTTAAAGAAAGCAATAACGATAAAGGAAAATTTGAAGAAGATTTGGATTTATCATGGGGCGCTCTGGGTTTTGGATTCGGATTAACCTATCATTTAAATCCATGGCTTGGATTTTATATTGATGCAAATTATACCGAAAGTAGCGGTACTGGCAACAGAGATTTCATAAATCATGAAAATAGCAATCTAAGAGAATCTTATGATATTAGGGAACTATCTTCTAATTCATTGTTTATTAGCCTCGGAGGTATGTTTTCTTTTGGAGATATAACAGGAAAAGGCCTTGTTTATTACTTAAAAACAGCATTTTCATTTGGAAGGGATTCATTTCAACATTCTATACCAGATAATGCTCCTGATGAAGAGAAAGAAGCAGACCTAAAATACTGGGATGCATATAAAACAACATCAGTTGGTTTTTCTTTGGAAGCAGGAATTAATATTTTATTTAATAGAGATAATGGAATTGATCTATATGCCTTACTTTATTATGGTAAAGTAGTAAATGATGATTTGAGTGCAGAACCTCATTTTCTTAAATTAAAGAAAGGTGAAACAATAAAATTTCTTTTAGGAATTCGTTATAATGTGTTTTCCTTCTAATCTTTAATGTTAAATGACTAAATCATATTTTAAACAGGTAATTGATTCTAAGGGAGTTAATTACTTTATATTTTCACTAATAATACTGTCAATAATCTCAATAATTCTAGAGAATTTTTTTCTGCCTTATAAAAACTTATTTTTTTATCTAGAAATTTTTTATACAACTATATTTACAATAGAATACTTAATTAGATGGTATACAAGCTCAAATAAATTAAAATATCCATTTAAAATACTATCTTTAATCGATTTATTTGCGATTTTACCAAGTATTTTAATGTTTTCATCAAATTTTACCGCATTAAGAATTTTTAGACTCTTCAGAATACTCAGAGTTTTAAAAATTGCCAGATATATAAATTTTTATATATGGATAACAACAGAAAGCAAAAAAAGGCATCTTGTTCCTATTTTTATTAAAATAAGTGCAATATTTGGTTTATGGATTTTTGGTGCAGTGTTATTATCTTTTACAGAGAACTCAAAAGGATTTACCTCTATTACTGATTCATTGTGGAATGTTGTAATTATTACTATGTCAGGTCTTGATGGAGATACTCCGGTTTCTGCATTAGGTAAATTTGAAGTAGCATTTTTAATGTTTTTAGGGATATTAATCATTGGCTTTATTACTGGTGAAATTATTTCTGCTTTAATGGAAAGAGCTCAGCAAAAAGGTAAAGTTGAAATTTTACCTTATGGTACTAAATTATCAAATCATATAGTTATAATTAATCAAAATGAACAACTATATAGTATTTTAGAGCAAATAAATGGTGCTTATAATGGTAAAAATTATATTATAGTTGTTTCTGAAGACATAAAAGACTTTGAAATTTATGATAAAAAACTATCTAAAAGAATCTTGGGCTTAAATGGAGATATTTTAGATAAAAAAAATTTAGAAAGTTTAAAACTTGAAGAGGCTATTTCGGTAATAATATTATCTCCTGAAGAAAATGAAAATAGAGCTATGATTTCTGCAATTTCTATAATTAATAAAATACGAGAGTTAAAAGAAAAGAATATCGAAATCAGAAATGACTTTAAACTTGTAATTGAAGTTAGACGAGAAAATAGATATAAGGATTATCAAAATATTTTAACGCGTTTAGATGAAATAAAAAAACATATTTTTTTATTTCATAGTACTGATTTTGTAGATAAATTAATGGCTCAGGCAGTTGTAAATCCATATTGTACCCCCGTTTATAATGAATTAATGACTTATACCGATGCGAGTAATGAGTTTTATAGAGAAAAGATTACAGATAAATTAGCTCAATATACTATGAAGGAGTTACAAGAGAAATTTTATGATAGTTATTATATTTTTATAGCTGTTGAAACAGAAAATGGAGATGTTTTTATTCCTGATTTTAATGAAAAATTAAAAAAGTATAAGGCATTGTTTTTTATTGCTTATAATTATGAAGAAAAGAGTATGTGTAAAAATTTATAAATTAAATAAATAAAAAATAAAAAGGAGAAAATTATAAAAAAGAAAATTGCTATTATAAATATAAATGACAAGCTAAAAGGGATAATCAATGAAATTAATAAACTTGCTGATTATGATATTACTATTATTATTCCTGATAAAAAAATTTGGAATAAACATAGTTTCTGGCATCCTGAAAACCTTGATAAAATAAATATTGTTTTTGCAAATCCTAAAGATAAAAATGTACTTGAATCTATAAAAAATTTTGAATCAGTAGTAGTTTTAAGAGACCCTCTTATTGCTTGTGATGCTGAAACAGCCCTTATAACAGTTGCAATTGAAGAAGCTGATAAAGATATTCATACTATTGCAGAAGTGTATAGTAGTATTAATAAAGCTCATATTGAAACATTAAACATTGATGAAATTGTTTGTGTGGGTGAAGTTACTGAAAAAATGATAGCTCAAGGTGCCATTACAAGTAAAATTGATAGACTTTTTAGCTTTTTATTAGACACTAATGGTGAAACTGCTGAAATTTTTATTAGAAAATTACCTAAACAGTATTTTAATGAAAAAACAAGATATTTTGATGTTTTAAAGTTATTTTTAGAAATAAATATTAAAATTATCCCTATTGGCTATATTAATATAATAAAGAGAGGAAATAACAGAACAATAAGAGAGTATAGAATTAATCCTAAAAGTTCAGAAGATAAATATAAATACTTAAACGAAAGTGTTGAATTTGTATTTCTTGGAGTTAGAGAAAATTTTAATAAAATATTATAGGTAAATATGAAAAAAATAGGAATATTAACGGCTACAACAAGTGAAAAGCCATTTTTGTCTCAATGGATAAATATAAAAAAAGCAGGTGAAAGACTAGGGATTGAAGTTGAATTATTAAGAAATGGAGAGTTTGAATTAAGCATAAATAACGGATTTGAAATTTTCTACAATAATAAAAAATTTAATTTAGAGGATTATTCTGTTTTTTATAATGGAATAGGAACTAGTGCAAAGCATACAGGTAATTTCTATATTCCTGAAGTTTTATTATATATGGGCTTTAAAGTTTTTAATAAACCAAATTCCATTGCTTTAACCCGTGATAAATTAAAAACTTTAAATATTTTAACCAAAAATAATGTTAAATTAACTCCATCATATATTATTCGTAGAACTGAAGATTTAGATTATTTACCTAATCCATTTAATGAATTTCCATTAATTGTTAAGAGAATTTTTGGTTCAAAAGGAAAATCTGTAGTAAGGGTTGATGATTTGTTTCAATTAAAATCAGTATTTGATTTTGGTTGGAATGTTGATAGAAATGATATTTTTTTAATCCAGCCTTTTATTGGCAATATGAAAGCTCATTCTGATATAAGAGTAATAGTACTAGGTAATAAAGTTATTGGAGCAATGAAGAGAGTTGCTAAAAAAGGAGATTTTAGAACCAATTTTTCATTAAATAGAATGGTTGAAACTATTAAATTAACTGATTTTGAAATTGCTGAATGTGAAAGAATATCAAAAATTATGAATTTAGAGTATGCTGGTGTTGATTTTATTAGAACAGATGAAGGTCCTGTATTTTTAGAAGTAAATGGAACTCCTGGTTTTACTGGTATAAATTCTATTTTTGAGCAAGAAGGAAAAAACTTTTTTGAAGAATTTATTAAATTTGCTTTTAAGTACTGACATTATATTGAAAAACTTAAATAGAAAGAGTATATTCATTAAAATTATTTGATATTATATATTAAATAATTGAATTTTACTTGTTAAGCCAATTGCTTGAGCTGTTGGTGAAAATTTTATAAGGATTAGTTATGGATAAGAAAATTTATGACCATTTAGTGATAGGTTCTGGGGTGGCTGGTTTATTTTTTGCAATAAATATAGCTAAAAGTGGAGAAAGTGTTTTACTCGTAACAAAAAGGAGTCTTTGGGATTCAAATAGTTTTAATGCACAAGGTGGAATTGCTTCTGTATTGAATAGTAGTATAGATACTTACCAATCTCATATTGATGACACTTTAAATGCTGGAGCAGGAATTTGCCATTTAGATGCAGTTAAATTATGTGTTGAAAATGGACCTAGATTAGTAAATGAACTTATAAACTTAGGAGTAGATTTTACTCATAATGAAAATGGTCTTCATTTAGGTAAGGAGGGTGGGCATAGCCAAAGAAGAGTTGCTCATGCAGGAGATATAACTGGTAATGAACTAATTAAAACTCTTGTGGAAGCAGTAAAAAAATACAAAAATATTGAAATATTAGAAGATAGAATAGCTGTTGATTTAATAACTTCGCATTGTAAGCAAAGTAAAGGTAAATATGCAATGGGAGCGTACATTTTAGATAAAAAAACCGGAATAGTAAATAGATATGTTGCTAAAAACACTATTTTGGCTACAGGCGGAACTGGTAAAGTTTATTTATATACTTCAAATCCTGATGTTGCAACTGGTGATGGTTTAGCTATGGCATATAGGTCGGGGGCAGATGTTGCTAATATGGAATTTATTCAGTTTCACCCAACATCTTTATATCACCCACAAGCAAAATCATTTTTAATTAGTGAAGCATTAAGAGGTGAAGGAGGTGTTTTAAAGTTAAAATCAGGTAAAACCTTTATGGAAAATTATCATAAAATGAAAAGTTTAGCTCCTAGAGATATTGTTGCTCAAGCAATAGATGCAGAAATGAAAAAAAGTGGAGATGATTGTGTTTATTTGGATATGACTCATTTAAGTAAAGAGTTTTTAATGGATAGATTTCCAAATATATATGAAAAAGCTTTAAGCTTTGGCATAGATATGGCTATTACTTCAATTCCTGTAGTTCCTGCTGCACATTATACATGTGGTGGTGTTGTTGTTGATAAAAATGGAGAAACAAGCATAAAACATCTTTTTGCAATCGGTGAAGTTGCTTTTACTGGACTTCATGGAGCAAATAGATTAGCATCTAATTCTCTATTAGAAGGTTTGGTGTATGGAGAAATGGCTGCTAAAAAAGCTGTAAATTATTTTGATGATTATCAAGAGTTTGATGATACTAGACATTGGGAAACTGGAAATGCAACTACTAGTGAAGAAGCCGTTTTAGTTAGTCATGCTTGGGATGAGATTAGGCGTTTTATGTGGAATTATGTTGGAATAGTAAGGTCTAATAAAAGGTTAAGAAGAGCTAAAAATCGTATAACTATGGTTCAAAATGAAATAAATCAATATTATTGGAAGTATTTTATTACATCTGATTTAGTAGAGTTAAGAAATATTGCTACTGTAGCTGAATTAATAATAGATTCTGCTATTTCAAGAAAAGAGAGTAGGGGATTTCATGTTATGGTTGACTATCCGAATAAAAATGATAATAGCTTCAAAAGGGATACATATATAAGAAGACCAATAATATAATATATTTTAATTTTCTCAATAGAAATCCTATCTTTAATGTGCTATATTTAAAAATGTTTGAATAGTTTGGAGATTATAGTTCTCTATAGGATAAAAATGGAAGAAAAAAAAGGTGTTTTATATTTAGTTTCTACTCCAATTGGTAATTTGAGTGATATAACATTACGAGCTTTAGAAACATTAAAATCATGTGATTTAATACTTGCTGAAGACACAAGGGTAAGTATTAAATTATTAAATCATTATAAAATTAAAAAAAAAATGATAGCTTTGCATAAATTTAATGAGCTTGAAAAGGCTAGTTATATTAAAAAATTACTTTCTGAAGGCCAAAATTTAGCTTTAATAAGTGATGCTGGAAGCCCATTAGTTTCTGACCCGGGTATTTTTTTAATTCCTGAATTATTAAAAGATAATTACAATGTAGTTCCTATTCCTGGAGCAACTGCAATTATTCCTGCGATACAGTTATCTGGCTTAGTAAAAGATAAATTTCTATTTTTAGGTTTTTTCCCAACTGGTAATAAAGAATTGGAGAAAATAATAAAAATAATCAAAAAAACAGATGGCGAAAATATACCTTTATTTTTTTACGAATCTCCTCATAAAATAAATAAAACTTTAAGAAAAATATATGAGTATTTTGGAGATATTGAAATTATAATTTTTAGAGAAATTACTAAAAAATTTGAAGAAAGAATTAGTGATAAAGTCTCAAATTTATTTGAAAGAGAGTTTAAAGGAGAAATTGTTTTATCATTTATGGTTAATTCAGAATTAGAAATAAGTGAAATTGACAAAAAAATACTAGATTTACATAAAAAATATGAAAAAATTGGGTTTTCTAAAAAAGATTGTGCTAAAATAATAGCAGTTCAGTTAAATGAAAAGAAAAATAAAATATATAAGATATTATTAGGAGAAAATAAATGAATTTAAAGGATTATGATTTTGAGCTTCCTGAAGCGCTTATTGCAACTTATCCTACTCAAAAAAGAGATAATTCTAAGTTATTGCTTTGTAAGAAAAATACTTCTGAAAAGGTAATTAAAAATTTTTATGATATTATAAATGAATTAGACGAAAATATGCATTTAGTTTTTAATGATGCTAAAGTTTTACAAGCAAGGCTATTTGGCCATAGAGCAACAGGTGGAAAATTTGAGATTTTATTAAATAGGGCATTGTCTTTTGAAGAAAATACTTGGGAAGTTATTGGTAAAAACATAAAAAAAATCAAAGAAGGTGAAATTATATACTTTGACAATGAGCTTAATGCAGAAATGATTGCTAAACAATCTCCAACTATCATAAAATTTAATAAAAAATTTGATGAATTTGATAAATGGCTCTCTAAAAATGGTCATATTCCTCTTCCTCCATATATATTGAAAAATAGAGAAAGTCATATTGATGAAGAAATTGATAAAATACGATATCAAACAGTTTATGCTCAAAATACTGGTGCAGTAGCTGCTCCAACAGCTGGATTACATTTTACTGATGAGCTACTAGAAAAAATAAAAAACAAAGGAATAACAAGTTCAAAAGTTACATTATATGTTGGGCTTGGTACTTTTATGCCAATTAAAACAGATGAAATACTAAATCATCATATGCATTTTGAAACTTATTCAATCTCGCAAGAAACAGCAAATGAAATTAATGAGGCTAAAAACTTAGGTAAAAAAATAATTTCTGTTGGAACAACTTCTTTAAGGACTCTTGAAGCAGCTGCTTTTGATGATGGTTATTTAGAAGCTAAAGATGATGAAACGAATTTATTTGTATATCCTGGTTATAAATTTAAAATAGTTGATGGGCTTATTACAAATTATCATTTACCTAAATCAACTTTATTATTATTAGTTTCTGCTCTACATGGTAAGGATAATATTTTTGATGCGTATAAATTTGCAATTAAGAATAATTTCAGATTTTATTCTTATGGGGATAGTATGTTTATAAAACCCTAATGAGGTATAATGAATAGTGTTTTTTGGGAAGAATATATTGAAAACTCTATACCACTAATAAAAAAAGCTATTTATATTGGTATGGTTATTTTATTTTACACTATAATTCCTGATTTATCAGGCTCAAATTCAGAAAATCAATTTATTATTATTGTTCTAAGAATGGGTTCCGTTTTATACTTATTGGCGTTAGTTTTATTACTAGAGTTCAATAAAATTTCACTAAAAACAACAACAGTATATTATTTCTATGTATATTCAATATTTATAGTTATACTAATAACTGCATTATCAATAGGTTTTATTACAGGGCGCTTAACAACATTTTATTTTTTTGCTGTCATTGAATTAGAGTTATTTTACTCAACTTTGATAATTAGTAGAATAAAAATATTTTCATTTTTTATAATTTTTGCAAATTTACTGTATTTTTTATTAGTTTTTCTTTCAAATGAAACCATTTCATATGATGGGTTTTCAATATTTTCATCATTTATAGCAATTGCCCCTTTGTCAATTTATATTCAATATCAGATATTAGAATATCATAAAAAAGAATATCATAAACGAATGAAACTATCTATTGAAGTAAATAAAAAAGAACATGCTGAAATTAGGCTAATTGAGGCAAAGGAAATTGCAGAAAAGGCAAATAATGCTAAATCGTTATTTATTGCTAATTTATCACATGAAGTAAGAACTCCAATTCATGGTATTTTTAATTACTCCAAAATGGGGATGGATAGAATTGATAAATTAAGTAATGAGAAAATAAAACACTATTTTAATCAAATAAATATAAGTACAGAGAGGCTTTTAAATTTAGTTAATGAATTGTTGGATTTTACAAAACTTGAAAGTGAAGCAAGCAAATATAATTATCAATTAAACAATATTCTAACAGTTATAAAAAAATCTATACTTGAATTAAAAATATTAGCAGATAAAAAAAATATAAAAATTTCAATTATACATTTAGAAAGGCAAAATATTGCTTATTTTGATGAAGATAAAATTATGCAAGTAGTTTTAAATATATTAGCAAATGCAATAAAGTTTTCTTCTGAGAATAGTAATATTAAAATTTTTATAGAACAGCAAGATGATGGTTTTATTTTAGTTAAAATTGAAGATGAAGGAATTGGTGTTGAAAAATCAGAATTAAGAACAATATTTAATGATTTCACTCAAGGTAGTAAAATACATAAATCTGATAAGGGTACGGGCCTAGGACTTTCAATAAGTAAAAGAATTATAATGAATCATGGGGGGAAGATTTGGGCTTTAAACAATAAAGAAAAAAAAGCTGGACTTACTGTTTCATTTACTTTACCCAAAAATATTACTTAATGGTTTTTTAACAATAAAATAATCTTCAAAAAATTCAGTATTGGATTGAATGTAGCTTATCTTTTTTTTTAACTTGATGCCTAAAGATTTTAAAAAATTAATTGTAGACCTATTTTCTGTCCACCAGAGTACATTTCCACCAAAGTTATCTATTTTTTCTGTATCTGCTCCATATTTAATTAGCTTTTTAATAAATTTTGTAGATAAACCTCTTGATGCAGCTTCCATTAAAATAGTTTTGCCTGTATTGTTGGAGTTATTTACATCTGCTCCAAGTTCTATTAAAATATTTGCCATTTCTTCATTATTAAAAGAAATCATTTTAAAAAGTAAGTTTTCTCCACTTAATTCATCAATGGTATTGATATTTTGATTTTGATTTATTAAAGTTTTTAGTAGGTTTACATCTTCGTTAATTGTTGCATTAAATAATTCTTTATCAATCACAGTTCCTCCTAATTTCAACATAACTATAATAACCTAATTATAAAAAAAATCCAAGAGAGCAATATTTATTATTTTTTGTACATATTTATTTCTATTTTCTTAGGTATTTCAGTGGATAATAATTTTAGTTAGTTCTATTTTTATGGAGTAATTGAGTTATTCTTTGGGTTCGCCTAAAAATTTATGAGCAACACATGGTATTAATTTAGCTGGTAAAAATGACATCACAAGAATCATTAAGCTACCTAATAGCATAAAGTATAGTCCAATTCCTGCACTTGTATATTTTGTAGAAGCATCGCCAAGATATTTAAATGTTAACGCTAAAGTCAATAAACCTAAAAGAGCAGAAACTATTTTCTTAACAAGTCCTAAAGGTTTTGCTTTTTCTCCAAGAACTGACAGTACAATTACAACAACCATTAACCCTATAAATAAAACTTATGGTATGATAAGTTACGTTACCTTGACAGTAAAACTTATGAATAGGGATGATTGAGATTTGACAACACGGTAAACGCATGAAGAAGAAAGAATTGTTGAGTCAATATCAATGCTTTATCCAATATATGCTAAAACGGTTAATGGGATAAAAATTGCTGGTAAAGATACAGGAGTAAGAGTATACTTTAAACCATCCGGAAAATTATCCGGAATTAAATATATGAATTATAAATCTGTAGTTGATGAAGGATTAATAAATGATAAGGAAATAATAGATGTAAGCCTTTCAGAGATAGAATTATATCTAAGAGAGAAATATTCTAAGGCAGAGAAAATAGAAGTTGAATATTTGTATTTAAAATCAGGTGATGAATTAATTCCTTCATATTTTATAAAGATAACTCCAGGTTGGGCAAAAAAACTAGCTCGTGTAATACCTATTGAAAATTTTAATGGTGTTGATTCAATAGAATATTTTATGAGTTTAGGAAAAGATGATATAGATGGTGATTCTAAATAATTTTAAATATAAGGGAGCCTAGTGCTTCCTTATATTTTTTTAGAGGATATATGAAAATAAAAATATTATTTCTACTGCTGTTAGTTTTTTCTCTTCTTTATTCTTGTTCAAATGAAGAAAATAAAAGGGATAAAGAGTTTTGGGTAGTTGTTCAAGTTTTAAAAGAGTTGAATTATCAAAATGTTACAATAAATAATATAACTTATGATGAAAATAAGGAGGCTAGAGAGGAGTATACTAAGAATACCCCCATACATATGTTTGATCCTGATAATTCAAAATTCATTATGTTTTTTCTGAAACTTCCAGAAGATTTTTCTGTAGAGGATTTAAAAGATTATAAAATAGAGATAAAAAATAATGATGATATCGTTTGGACTGGTTTTGCTTATAATGAAAATGAATTTAGTAAGTGTGGTTTTTACCAAATGAAAGATGAACCTGATAAAGATAAGATTAAAGAAATAGTATTTAACTTCGTTGAAAAAGATGTGAATAGCAATCTTGTTCTTGAAGGCAAATACTATTCAGATATAGATAATAATTTAATATGTGATGGTGAAAACATAGATGATAATGTCATGATTGCTGTTAATGTGGCAAATAATTTATTTATGGATGATTTAATGGATAGTGTTAATGATTTTGAGCTGTTCAATAATATTGAAAATGCTTATATTTGGAAAAACTATAATAGTTTGGTAACAAAATCTGCTTATGATTTGTTTAGATATAAAGAAGATTTGAGAGGTTATGAGAAAAAATCAGCTTATACATCATTTATGGTAAAAAGAGGGGAGCTAAAGGATTACTACTTAAAGTTTAAAGATAAAAATGGTTTATTTACAAGTTTTAATTTAAGTGATATCCAATTTTGTGGAGTACCAAATGAGAAAAGCTTTAATGAACTTATTCCTGATTTTAAAATTTTGACATATGGTTTTAATATAAAAGATGGTATTCCAAAGTTAGAGTTTAGAGGTGCCTTAAATAATGACAATAATTTTGTAAATTGTTCAAAGGTGCCAGGAAAAATTTCTTCTGTTGCTGATTCTGCTGATTCTTTATTGATTGATACAAGAGGTGAAATTAATATTAATGAGGTAAATGGAGAGTCTTATAGTTATGTAATGAGTGATAATTATTTGAAGATTGAGTATTTTAATTTTGTTCCTAATCCTGACGAATATAAAGAGAGTGGCTTAAAAAGGTGGGGTTTAGGAGCTTTTGTTCCATATACTATGAATACAGATTTTGGTTTTAGGCTTTTTGTTCCATGGCATTTAGTTAAAGAAGGAGAAACTTTAACTTTAAACTCAGATATCCTGAGTACTCTTGATGATACTGAAGTTGATTTTTGGAGAAAAATTTTTAGACCTATTTTTTATAATACTGATTTTCCTATTGAATTTTCAGCTTCAGGTTTACCTATTATTAATTATGGCGATAATCAGGAGTTGATATATCACTTTAATCATGTTCCTTCATTCTATGGAGACTATCTTGAGCTAGACTTTTCTTTTTGGGCTAAAGAAGGTGATATAGAAGTAATAAATTATAAGGGAAATATTAAATCTCAATATTTTGGAAATGATATTTTCCACTGTTTTAATGAAGATAAACTCTGGATATGCCCGAAAGAAGGTTTTGAAGGAAATTTCTCATGGATTAATAAATAATAATACAGTTTTGAAGATATTCTAAAATTTAAACTTGTATTTTTATGTATAAATTTTTAAACTTGTTAAATAAATCTTATGATATGATAAGTTTCATTGCTTTGTCAAATGAAATTAGTTTATATTAAATAAATAAGTATTATTTTGTAAAATAATAAAGGAGTAGTTTATAAAAATTATAAATTAAATATTTAGCCTTTTTTAATCATGTCTATTAGTTGTGGCACAACAGTAAATGCATCTGCAACTAAACCATAATCTGCTACTTCAAAAATGGGTGCTTCATCATCTTTGTTGATTGCAACAATAGTTTTACTATCTTTCATTCCTGCGAGATGTTGAATTGCACCACTAATTGCAACTGCAATATATAATTTAGGTGCTACGATTTTACCTGTTTGACCAACTTGTAAGTCGTTACTACAGTATTCTGCGTCAACAGCAGCTCTTGATGCACCAATTGCTGCATTTAAACTATCAGCAAGTCCTTCCATTATTTCATCAAAACCATCTTTAGACTTTAATCCTCTACCGCCTGAAACTACGACATCGGCATCTGTTAGTTCCGGACGATTTGACTCTGATTCAATTAATTCAACAAATTCAACATCACTTTCTAAATCTTCTTCAAGTGAAAATTCTTTAATCTCAGAATCCGTATTAACTTCTGTTGCTACATCAAAAGCTGATACTCTTACAGTTACAGCTTTTTTATCTGTTGTAATTTCAGTTAGTGCAATTGCACTTCCTGCCCATACAGGTCTTTTGAAAAGTAATTCACCATCTTCTTCAACTGTACCAATAATATCAGATGCCATTCCCGCTTCAAGTTTAGCAGCTACTCTAGGCATAAAGTCTTTACCGGTTGTTGTTGCAGGTGTAATAACTATATCAAAATCTAATTCTTCGGCTACTTCCGCAGTCGAACTTGCATAATTTTGTGCTAAATAATTTTCAAATTCATCACTTTCAATCGTATGAACAGTTTCTGCTCCAAATTTTGCTAATTTACCAGATAAAATACTTACATCATTAGATAAGAGTAAAATATCAAAACTATTTGCTACTGATTTAGCAAATGTAATAGCACTAAGTGTACTATTTTTTAAATTATTATTTCTATGTTCTGCAATAACTAATGCTCTCATTTTTCCTCCTATAATACTTTAGCTTCATTTTTAAGTTTATCAAAAAGCTCTTCAACAGATTTAACAATAATACCTGCTTTTCTTGTAGGAGGAGCTAATAACTTTTTAAATACAACTTTTTGATCATCTAATTCAATATCTAAATCATCAATGGACATTTCTTTAATTGGTTTTCTTTTTGCTTTCATAATATTAGGTAAAGAAGGATATCTTGGTTCATTTAATCTTAAATCAACAGATATAATACCAGGAAGCTCAAACTTAACTGTTTCAAGACCACCATCAACTTCTCTTACGACTGTAGCTTCTTCATCTTCATAAGTTATTTTTGATGCAAAAAGAGCTTGTGGTAATTCAAGATATTCAGCTAAAAGAGCAGGTACCTGACTACTATCACCATCTATTGATTGTTTTCCTGTTAAAAGTACATCAGGTTCTTCCTCTTCGTAAACCGCTGCTAAAATATGAGCAATTGCATCACTATCTAGGTTTTCAGCATTATCTGTTTTTACTAAAATTGCTCTATCTGCTCCCATTGCCAAACCTTGTCTGATTTGTGGGATAGATTCGTCACCACCAATAGAAACAAGAACTACTTCACCTTCTCCCATTGCTTCTTTTTTTTGTATTGCTTCTTCTATTGCAATTTCATCAAATGGATTAATTGCATAAGTGGCATCATCCAAAACAATACCATCAGCACTTTCATTTACTTTTATTTTCATTTCAGGGTCGGTAACCCTTTTGCAAGTAACTAAGAATTTCATTATTCCTCCTCTTTTATTAGTATAGAATCTAAAATGAACATTAAAACATATTTTATCATATTTTGTAAATTTTTATCAGTAGAATTCTCTTTTCTTACCCAAGTTAATACTATTTGGTCTAAAATACCAAATATAAATTGCCAAATTACGGATGTTGGTATATCTAACTTAAAGTATTTTTCTTTTTTACCTTGATTAATTATTTCAATTAATAACTTAGCATAATCTTTTAGTTCTGTGTTCTGATAATTTTCCATAAACTTAGCACTTTGTCTGAGCTCAATTGTAAAAATTTCAGCAAGTTCTCTGTTTTGGGATAACGTTTTTAAATGTATTTTTATAAATGTTTTTAATTTATCTAAAGGGGTGTTTTCTATTTCAATTTTTTCTTTTAAAAGTTTATTAAATTCTCCCATTTTATTTTCAAAAAGTGAAATAATAATATCATCTTTCCTTTTAAAATATATATATATAGTTCCATCTGCAACTTTTGCCTCTTTGGCGATATCTGATATTTTGGAATTTGCAAAACCTTTTATAGCAAAAACCTTTAATGCTGCATCTATTATTGTTTGTCTTTTTTGTAAAATATATCTTTCTTTTTTCTTTAGCTTTGTTGTCATTTTAAATCCTAAAAAATGAATGAATACTCATTCATTTATGTAAATTAGCAATAAAAATAATAGTTGTCAAGTTTTTTTAAAGAATATGTAATAAATTATTTATGTGTTAGAATTGATAGTGTTTAAATTACAAATGAACATCAAGTGAAATTAGCTTTTTGGAAATACCAAAAAATATATAAACTTTTTTATTATTTTTATCATAAGCAATACCCTGTGCTCCTTCCATTGATTCGCTGTCTTCACCTATATCTGCCTTTATAACTACTTTATAGTCATTATTTGTGTCAAGAACATATAGTGTATCATTATTAAAATTTGTAACAAATAGATAATTTTCAACTGTTGTTAAGTTAAGCATTACTGAAGTTGGATTTTCAAATGTATCAATAATTATAGGATTATCAGTATTTCTTAATATTGTATTATTTTGAATATCATAGGCATATAATTCAGGAGCAGTTCCACTTGCTAAATATAAAATGTTATTATCATTACTTAAAGAATAAGCTCCTACAAATCCTGATAATTCACCATCTGTAAAAGGAATTTTAACATTTGTAAATCCTGCATCAATATTTGAAAGATCTAAAATGTCTATACCTGAATCAGATTTAGGATAACCAATATAATTGGCATCAAATTCAATGATACCTGAATTTATTACATATAATTTGTTATTTAATATAAATACTTTTTGTGGATTTTTTTGAGTTGTAGGGATTTTTTTAGTAAAACTATCATTAGCTTTATCTATCATTGTAATAAAACCATCATTATAAGTTGTTACCCAGTTTTCATCCATTGTATAATCTGCATTTGCAATAAAAATATTTTTATCATCAACAGCGATTCCTTCTGGGGCTTTTAAGGAGTTTTCCCCGTCAAATGATGTTGTTATAAGCATAGCTGGCATGTTTAGCTTAGCTCTTGAATAAGAGTTTGTTGCTAAATTTGTAACAAACAATTCATTATCACTATCAATAGTCATAAAAAAAGGATTACTACTTTCAGGTAAAGATATAAAAGGGTTATGATTGGTTGGACCATCTGTTAATTCTATTTTTTGGATAGCATTATCCATTGAATTTACAATAAATAATGAATTGTCTTTTAATAAAATTTGATTAGGGGCAGAACCCGTTGTTACTCCTATATCCTGAATATCATTTGAATCAATAATACACTTTCCATTATCTTCATGTCCTACGATACATGTTTTGGAAGCTGTTTTACATTCATGAGTTGTAGTATTACATGTTGCGTTATCGCAATCTGAATCCTTGTTGCACTTACCTGAAAGGAGTTCACAAACATTATCATCGTTACATGTTTCATATGATTTACATTTTGGGTCACAGGTTACGTTATTCTCTGTGTTATTGTCGGTATCTTCTCCACATGAGATAAAGAAAAACATTGTTAAAGTTAATAAAATGGTTAATAGTTTTTTCATGAATCCTCCTAAAAGATTATAAAAAATATAAATTAAGGTAGGCAAAATAAGCTCTACCAGCTAAAGGTATATGTAATGAGTCATAATATCTTAGTTCATTGGTTAAATTATTAACTTTGAAATCTACATTAGAGCCATTTTTATTAAAAATATATTTAATGGAAAGCGAAATTAAATGCTTTTCCGGAATTAAATCAGTATTAAATATATTATTGTAATATTTACTTGTATAATTATAGTTGAAATCAAGTGAGTATTTTTTATATTTTAATATTAAGGTGAACTTTTCAAGTAAACGAGGTGTTTGAGGTAAATCTTTTTGAGTCTCTTTATAGATTGTTTTATTATATGATAATACATTGTTTAGTTTCATATACTTTAGTTTTATATTTGCTATGATATTAATACCCTTTGTAATGGCTTCTCTTGTATTAATTGCTTTTGTAAGTCCGAATGAAATTGGTGTAAAAATGATGTTATTTTTTAAATGACTATAGAATAATTCTGTTTTTAAGTTAAATAAAGAAAAAGACATTTGGAGTGAAATCAAATTTTTATATATTGTTTCAGGTAATAAATCCTTGTTTCCAATTACTGATGCTGATTGAAAATATTTTTCTTCAAGATATGGAATTCTTAATCCCTTTTTAGTCAGAAGTTTAAACATAAAATGTTTATTTATGTAATATATACCAGATAAACTATACTGAAATAATTTTTCAGCATAAATTCGTCCTGTTAATTTAAATATTAAGTTATCATCGAAAAAATAGTTTTCATTTTTTAAAGATAAAAAAGAATGTGATTCTTTAATATAAGGTATATTCTTTTTACTTCCTTGATTAAAAGATACTGCAAAGTATGATAAGTTCGCTAGTTTTACATCTAAAAAACTAAATTCTGTTAATTCAAAGTCTATTTTTGCACTAGAAGAGATAGTGTTAGAATTCAGTTGATATTCTATTTTTTTTAAGCCAAAAACAGGTGGTTTATTATCTGTAAATTTGTAATTTTTATAGTTTTCAGATACTTTTACTTCTAGGTTAAATTTGCTAAATTCCTTATTGTATAAAACACCTATTAGATTTTGTAAATTTGCAGTAGTGGCTTCTATTCTTTCAAACTGTGCACTTCCGGGGGTTCCTTTTTGATTGATAATAAAGTAATTTATAAATTTTATCTCATTAGAATTATATTTTATATAAAAATCACCTCCCCTATAAAAAGCGTTATTTCTAATTCTTTTATTGTTATGAAAATCAATGTATTCAAAATCATTTACAGAGTTAAGCAGTACACCACCTGTATCAAAAAAGCTGTTTTCTGATATCTTTATGTGATTGTTTGAGCTGATTCCATTTGTACCAAATGAGCCGTATATCATTGAAATATAATTTTTGTTTGATATATTTAAATTAATATTGGCAGAATGAGCGGTTGTATTATCTGATGAAAAAGAATTGTCCTTGTTAATCTGAATACTGTTAAATATTCCAAAATGTAGGGCTGTTGGAGTGAAGGATGCTAGAGATGGGGTAGTATAGTCAAAATTTTCTATGGACAAAGATACTTGAGAAGATGTTGAGCTATCAATATAGAACAATATATTACTACCTATTCCTCCTGATTTTCTTATGAATGTTGTAGTTTTATTTTCAATTGTATCCTTTGCTGGTTTTGTATCACTTCCTTGCAATGTTTTTATTGTTTCATTTTCTTCAATACTGTTCTCTTCTATTATTACTAAATCTAGTTCTGTGGCAGAAATGTTAAATATTACAAATATGAACAGGAAAAAATATGAAAACATCATTCACTCTCAATCGCGAAGAGGTTAATAAAATGCTGGTATTCGGACTTTGAAAGTTATTATAACTTTGTTTACCGTTGCGCGTCAGTGCAGGAATTACACCTGCTTCCCCAGACAAGTTATATATACTATTATTAATAATTTATGTCAAATATTAAAATATCATGCGTACACCGTGGGTGAGAAAGCAAAAATTGCCCATTATGATTTATATTTAGATAAAAAATCAAAAGAAATCTTTATTTATGGTAAAGGCGGTAAGGGTGAAGGAATTTCTACAGGAGTAAAAATTGAATAATAAAATAATATATAAAGTTTATTTTAGTATATTTGGAAATGAATTTAATTTAAATGTTTTTAATAAAATTATAGGAGTTATTCCATCTGATACATATATTAAAGGAGAGATGGGGAAGTATGCAAGATATAAAGAGACATCATGGAGTTATGTTATTGAAGAATATGAAAACTTAAATTTAGATGATTTAACACGCAGACTTTTAAGGATATTTGATAATAAAAAGGAGTTATTAAAAAAATATGCAGAAAAAAATAATTTGGAAATACGATTTTCTGTTGTATTTAATATTTATGATTCTATTATTCCTTCTTTATATATTGATAAAAAATTTTTAAACTTCTTAAGTTTTTTAAATTGTGATATTGATTTTGATGGTTACTTATTAAGTGTAGGGTGAAAATTATGATTTAAATAATAAAAAATAACACCTTTTGTTTGCCCATAGTTTCCTGATTCCCAAACGATTATCAAGGCTTAAATAAAAAAAATTAAATTTAACACTTAATTTTCTTTCTTGCGTAAATTATTTTTACAAGCTATATTATAATATAGCTCCCTGAAAGCAAGGCATCTTGCTTTCGAGCCTCTCCTTGGAGGAAAATGTTTGTATAGGAGGTTTAATAGTGAAAAAGCAAGAAGATAAAATAGAAAACCGTTATGACAAAACTTTAAAAGAGCTTTTAGATAATAAAACTCTAATGAGAGAGTTAATAACAGGTTTTATTGATAGAGAATGGATAAAAGATCTTGATTTTAGAACTTTAAAAAAGGAAAAAACAGATTTTCTATCAGAAGATTTAAAAGAATTTAGAAAAGATTTACTTTGGAGTGTTAAACTTAAAGGCAATAAAATTTATTTTTATATACATATAGAATTTCAATCAACTCCAGACAGAACTATGCCTTTTAGGTTTTTAATTTATGATAGTTTATTACATATAGATATTTTAAATGGAAGAAAGAGGGTAGAAAAAAGTAATAAATTACCATTTATTTTTCCTATTTTATTTTATGTAGGAGAGAATGAATGGAAGTTTGAATTTGATTTAACTAAATTGATAGAGCAACCATTTGAAAATGCTATAAATTATATTCCTAAATTTGAAATATTTAAAATAATGTTAAATGAAAAAAGTTTAGAAGATTTAAAGAATATAGGTAATTTACTTGCCAATATTTTTGCAACCGATAATAAAGAAATAAATGAAGAAGAATTAAATGAAATAATAATTAAAATGAAACAAATATTATCAGGATATGATAAAGAAAAAGAATTAATAATGCTTGATAAAATCAATAAATTTATGACACTAATATCAAGTGATAAAATAAATGTTGAAGATGCATTACAAACATTAAATAAGGAGGACAAAGTGGGAGGATTTGGTATTTTACTCGATAAAAAAGAACAAGAGGGCATGGAAAAAGGCATAGAAAAAGGCATGGAAAAAGGCATGGAAAAAGGCATGGAAAAAGCAAAAATTGAAACTGCAATTGAAATGCTGAAACTTGGTGCTGAACTTGTATTTGTACAAAAAGCAACTAAGTTACCTACAGAAAAAGTTAAAGAGTTACAAAAAGAAGTAAATTTAGAAAATAAATAACACCTTTTGTTTGCCCATAGCTTCCTGATTCCCAAACGATTATTATTTTGCTTGGCAGGCTTAAATGAACGAAAACTGCATTCGCAGGTTGAGAGAACAGCGTAAAACTTGCACTTGCAAGGTTGGAGCTACAAAAAGGAGAAAAAGTAGTACTTCCAGATGGAAAGATAATAGAATATGATACAAAATTTGTTTTTTTTACGATGTATTTTTATCCTACTTTTCCCTGTTGTTACACAATTAATCTTTGCTCTAATTTTTTTGGGGACATCAACCGAAATATAGTAAAGCTTATATGTGAGTCTTATGTAAAATGTAATAATAACAACGCCTTTATTTTATAAACTATATGAATTCGGCATCATTAGAAAGCTTAAATGATATTGGGTTTGATTGATTTTAGATATACTCAAGGTTTTAATGAGTTTTCAGAAAGTGTTAGGTCAAGTGTAACTGTAATTTATTATAATCGTCGCCAGTTTTTAATTTATTTAGGTTATGAATTTTAGTTAAATTCGTTAGTTTTTCATTAGATGAGAGTAATAACTTCTATCTATATGTCAAATATTAAAATATCTTGACTTTTTTTATAGTTAATCTTAAAATATATCTGATTTTGAAAGGAGAAACTTATGAATAAAGTTTTAGTTATGATTTTAGCATTTTTATTAATTAATACTGCTTTAATGGCAGAAGATGTTATTTTAGTTGCTGCAAAAGTAAAAATTGATGCTTATTCACCAAAAGATATGAAGTATTTAGGTAAATTTGCAGACTTAAAAGAGTTATTAAAACCAACCTGTATGGCTATTTCATCAGATGATAAATTAATTGTTGCTGGCTCTGCCTTATCTTATACTGCTAGAGAATCAATAATTAAATTAAACTCAGATGGAACACTAGATAAAGTTTTATTTGAAAATACAGGTTATAATACACCTATAGATACTCCAAAAGCTATTGTTGAACTAGATGATGGCTCTTTGGTAGTTTTTGATACAGGTAATAAGAAAGTATTTAAAATATCAAAAACTGGTGAGTTTTTAGGAGATTTTTTTCAAGTAGGTTCAGATAAAGCTGAATTATCAAGGATAAGTACTATTTTTAAATATGGTTCAGATATAGTAGTCGCTGCATCAGATCCAGATTATAAACTTGTCGAATATGATGCTAATGGTGTTTTTGTTACAAATCTTACAGATGGTAACGAGTATATTTTAAACCCATTTCACATATCAAAAACTGATAATGGTTATATTATGGTTGCTTTAGCATTAATTGATATAAATGGAACTAAAGAGCAAATTTCGACACTTATTCAATTAGATAATGATTTAATACTTGTTAAAAAATTGATTTCGGATAATGATATTAAAAAGAAGTCATTGATCAGGCCAAGATTTGCTCTTAAAAATGAATCAACAGGCAAGTATTTAATTATAGACGAAGGAAGAAATAGAGGTACAACAAAGTCTTATGATGATAACTTAGAGTTATTCTCTCCTGATGGAAGATATGAAAAATCTTTAGGTACATACGAAGATACATTATTAAGACATATAATATTATTTAAGGGTTCTACTAAAAAGTGGAAATAAAGGAGAAAAATGTCAAATTTAAAAGATTATCCAATTGGAGATAATTTTCCTGAAACGGTTAATGTTTTCATTGAAATACCTAAAAACAGTAAAATGAAATATGAATATGATGTTGACCTTGGTGTTTATAAACTTGATAGAGTTTTACACTCATCTGTGCATTATCCAGAGGCTTATGGCTTTATTCCATCAACATTTTGGGATGATGGAGATCCATTAGATGTTATGGCAATAGTATCAGAAGAAACATTTACGGGTTGCTTTATGGAAGTAAGACCAATTGGTGTTTTAAGAATTATAGATGATATGGGGCCAGATGATAAAATACTTGCGGTATTTGTAAATGATCCTTTTTATAAAGATATTCATGATATAAGTATGATGCCACAGCATTATCTTCAGGAAATAGAGCATTTCTTCTTGTCTTATAAAGCCTTAGAGTTTAAAAAAGTAGAAAGTAAGGGGTGGTTTTCTTCTTCAGAGGCAAGAGCATCTATAAAGTTAGCAAATAAAAAATATCTAGACTTGAAAGCTAAGAAAGCTAAGAAGGCTAAAAAATAGTAACAAAAAATTAACAAATAAAATACTTGTTAAAAACATTAAAATAAGTAAAATAGTTATGTAGATATATTTATGAGGTTTTATATGAAAGAAAACATTAAAAAATTGCAAGAAATCGCAAATGAATTAAGAGTTGATATTTTATCAATGCTTTTAAAATCACAATCAGGACACCCAGGTGGTTCTTTATCGGTAATTGATATTCTTACTGCTATTTATTTTGATATTGCTAAAAATAGTTCTGATCCATTATTTGAAGAAAGAGATAGAGTTGTTTTATCTAAAGGGCATGCTTCTCCTGCACTATTTTCTGTTTTTGCAAAAATGGGATATATTGAAAAATCAGAGTTAATGACATTTCGTCAGGTTGATAGTAGATTACAGGGGCATCCTGATAAAAAATGTCCTGGTGTTGAAGTTGCAACAGGTTCACTTGGCCATGGATTAGCTATGGCTAATGGTATTGCAATGGGATTTAAAATGGATAAAAAGCTTAATAGGGTTTTTGTAATTATGGGAGATGGAGAGATACAAGAAGGAGAAATTTGGGAAGGAGCTATGGCGGCTAGTCATTACAAGTTGGATAATCTTGTTGGTATAGTTGATCATAATAAGCTCCAAATTGACG
>JAMOQH010000070.1 GCA_027064085.1 bacterium
AATTCATTTTTATAACCATTTTTTATAGACCAATTATAGAATGATATAAAATTAGAATTCCACTCATTACAAATAGATATACCTCTTCCTCCATAACTTTTAAATGCTGTATGATTTTCATCATTGCATCTTCTTTTCATTGATTTCCAAATTAAATATATTCTTGTATTTGTGTGCCCATGTGTTTTATGTGAACATGATTGACAATACTTTCGTTTGTTATATTTCACTGATAATGCATTAAATTTAAAATGTGCTTTACAATTATTACATTCAAATATAGCAAATCTCTTTTTTTCTATACTATTTTTAGTTTTATATAACATTCCTAAATCTTCTATAATTTTCATAGAAAATTCATCTTGATTTAATGGTTTTAATTTTATTGACATTTATTTGTTTTTCAGACTTGTAAATTTAAGGGAGCTATATGAAGTTGTCCAGACTTATTAACTCATTAGAACCTTAGGTTAGATATAGAAAGTCTGGACGAAAAACTATATCTAAACTAAGGTTCTAATATAATTATATCTTAAAATAGCTGTTTATACACTTTTTCGGTGATATTATTATATTTTTAGCTTTTCAGCAAACTTATTTTTTTTTATATAATGATGTTACAATTATTGTTACAATTCCATTTGTTGTTGTTGCTATTTTTTGTGATAATATTTCAATTTCAAATCCTTGCGACATCCAATTGCGAATAATTTTTTCTGTTTCATTTGCAGAATTTTGAATTAAACAATATTCTTTATTCATTATAAACCTAACTCTTTTGCTAGTTTTTTATCTTTTTCAAATAGAACTTCTTCATTATCCCAATCGATTTTTTCTCCATCTAATCTTCTGAGAACTAAATCTAAATCATTATTTTTAATAATTGTAGGAAATAATCCAATTGGACTTCTTGCATTAGTATTTCTATTTTCTAATGTAGGTTTTGTTTGAAATCCATATCCAATAACTGAACCATAAATGTTTGGTTTTGCTAAATCATAAGTATATGTTTCAAGCACTACTCCAAAAAAACTTTCTAATCCAAGTTTTGAAAGTGAACCTTTCACCATTCCTTTTTTCTTTGAACCAGTTTCTTCGTTAGTATGAATCATAAAAATCCATGTTTTTTTACTTTTTAATCTAGCAAAATTTAATAATTCTTTTCCCCATTGTGCATATTTTCCCCACATAGCTCTAGAATCATCAGAATTAATTATATGCATACTTTCTATTTGTTCAAACCAAAATGAAAGTGAATCTACAACAATAATCTCATAATTACTATCTTCAAACGCTTGTAATGAAGCAATTATTTGCAATGGATCTTCTGGAGTTATAAATTTTCCAAATTTATTTTGCATTTCAAAATCTAGCTCACTTTTACCATCTGTATTGATATATAATATTTTTTCTAGTGGTAGATTTCTTAATGAGTTAGTTTTTCCTGTAGAGGGTAATCCACTTAACATTATGCATTTTTTATTCATTTAATTTCCTTTTTGTTTTTTCTATTTTTTTTAGCTTTATCTATAGCATTATATGCATCTATTGCTGTTTTAAATATCTCTCCATGGTCGCCTATGGCAAAGCCACTTATGACTCCATTTTTTAGTACATAATAAACATCAAAACCATTATGCATTCTATAAAATTTTTCTTCCATTCATCCTCCTTTATCTTGGATTGGTTCTAGTTATTTGAGCTATTTCATTCTCACTAACTGGATCCAATAGCATTGTATTTAGATTTCTAGTTTCTTCAATAGCATCAGCTCCTAAATCACTAAAAAATAAAAATGCTTTATGTAGCATTATATTTCTATTTCCTGTTCCTGCTTGAGTAAGAAAATGTTTTATAAATCCATTTCTTCTTTTTTGATACTCATCGTTATCTTCTAAATAACTATTTTCAATACTATTGAGTAATGGTAATACAAGTTCTGCTTTTTCAGTTTCAGGAATTAATGCTGATACGTCAAATAATTCTGCTTCATTTTTATACACTTCTGCTTCTGGATTAGTGAACCACATTCTTGATACATTTGTTGTTACTTTATCATATATTTTTAATCCTAATACATCTGCTACGTTATCATGTAGTTTTTTATATTTAACTGGATCCACATAATACTTATTCTTTGTAGGAATTAATATTCTAAATCTATCACCTTGGACTTCTCCATGTTTTTCTTTTCTATGTGATTTAGTTGTATAGATTAGATATGTATATTCCTTTAGCATTTCAAATGCTTCTGGAAGAGTGGTTCCATCATCTACATCAAAAGCAATCATATTGTTGCCCATAATATAGTATTCTTTTCCTCTATGCCCAGCTCCATTAACCGTTACACATTTCATTGTTGCTTTTGATTCTTCAAACCAAGAACAAGTAAATGATTTAATACTATTTGATATTATTAAAGCTTCTACTGATTTTGATTCTCCAAAGAATGGTATTTCCAAAGGAGCATATGCAATACTTTCCATAGCTTCTTTTTTTCTACATTCATAATCATGTACATCAATTGAGCAGATGATCTTATCTAAAGTATTCTTTTCTGGTTCTTTAATTTCCAAATAAATTGCATTTCCTTCAATTATTTTTGG
>JAMOQH010000071.1 GCA_027064085.1 bacterium
TAATCACTCCAAATATTAAAGAACTCATTTCCTTTTCCTGATAAAGATGAAGTATAAGCATCACGATATATTTCAATTTGCCAATTACTGATGGTCTCTCCTTTTGCTAACAGTTGAAGATAGCCAATAAATGACCGCTAGGTAATTTATTGGCTACTCTGTTTTGTTATATCCTTATAGATTTTATGCTTTTATTATTTTTAATATACTTAAAATCTTTAATCTCTTCAAATAATAACTTTAGTACTTTTTCGCTGTTATAAGCAGTTGTTCCTTTATATATAATTTCATCAAGTGAGATAATTTTTAAATATGAATGTGAAATATTTAAAATAATATTTAATAGTTCAATTTCTCTTTCCAATTTCATAGACAGAATAATTTTTTTTGATTGAATATTCTTCATATCTTCAATTAATTTAGTAAGTTTTTCAATAAAAAAAGCTTCTTTTAGTTTAAATAAACCTATTTCTTTATCAAAATTAAGCCTAAAATTATTATCATCTTCCAATCTTATGTAGCATAAAAGTAATATTTTATCTAAATAAATATTACTAATTTTATTTAGATATTTTTGTTTTATTAATGATTGTAAATAACTTCTTAAATCAATTAACACTGTAAATATAAAAGTAAATATTGATATAACAATGGCAAGAATACTCAAAATTATTTCTATAGTCATTCTAGTTTCCTTTTATTATAAATCATTTTTTAATATAGTTTCTTTTTTTCTATTGTATTCATTCTCACTTATTGCACCTTTCTCAAATAAATCATACCAATACTCTAAGTCAAATTCTTTATTTGTATTAACACTAATATCTTTGATTAACATAGCAGAAGCAGAATGAAATGTTTGTGTGATAGCAGTTGCTCCAGCTTTGTTGTTAATAGTTGATGTAACAACATTAGATTGATTGCTGTCTGTAATAATTATTCCAGTTGCATTTTTCTCATAAGCTGCGAATGCAAGTTCTATAATTGCTTGATGCTCATTTCTTGTATGAGTTACTTTTACTGATATTTGTTCCATTTGTGTATATTTAATATTGCTAATATCATCATTTTGATAAAATATTTTAACTTTTTTTATTAAAAAATTATTAAAAATTTCATTATCTAATAAACTTCTTAAAGAATCTGCTTTACTCCTTAGAAATAAACTAGTTAAAGCTCCGACAGGCATACCCAGTATACCAATAATGAATAAACCACTTTGTGTGTTTATACTAATAACAATTGTAAGTATAAGTGTTATATTGGCTCCATAAAAATTAATTTTTCTTAGAAATTCATTTTTTTCTAACTTCTTTAATAATTTTCTAGTTTCATCTGTTGAACAGCCTAGTTTTTCTATTATTTGATTATACTCAGAGGCTTTATATGATATTGCCATGTTTATTCCTTGATTTGTATTTGTAAATATTTTATCCAAATTTTCAGACAATGTGGCTTTTTTTTTGGATATAACGGTTAAAGATAGCCAATACATTGCCGCTAGGTAATGTATTGGCTACTCTGTTTTGTTATACATTAGCATCTTGTTTATTTGCTTTAATTTCATATAAAAGTAAACCAATAAATATTAAATATATCAGATAATTGGCAATTTGATTTAAAATCTTTTGTTGATTAATTTGTTTATTGTAAATATTTATTAATTTTTCATATTCTTTATTTAAAAATCTTATCTCTTCACCATAATTTCTTATAGGTTCAAAAAGATAATCTGGTTTTTTTAAACCAAATTTAGAATTATATTTAATTTTACCAATTAGCTTTACCAATGGTATTTCTGTTGCTACAGAATTCACTATTTTTGTTCTTTTATTGTTTTCAGTTGATAATTTATTGATTTTTTCCTTGAACACAATATATTCTTTTTTAATATCAGCTTGTAATTTATTAATTTCGTTATTTTGTTTTTTAATTTTATCTCTAGTTAAAATAAGCTTATTAATACTTTTATTGATTTTTTTAATCAATATAGCATCATTATCTTTTATGTTATCCATATCCAAATTATTTAATATAAAAACTATATCATCCATTATAAAATTAACATTGTTTCCAAGTTCTAATATCATTCTTGATAATTGTTGAACTTGATTAATATATTCATTGTAGATATTTAAATATTCTATTGAATTCATATTATTGTTTGTTATCAAATCTTTAGAATTAAGTTGTAATTTTTGTAATAAATTTTGTTCTTTCATTTTGTCTAAATATAAATATATTTCATTTTTAAAATATGCTTGTTGAAAGCAATATTGAGAGATATTATTATTTCGTTTTTCAGAAATTGTAAATAAAGTTGTATTAGTAAAATAAAGTGCAAATCCACTACTTATTAAAATCAGTAAAAATTTAAGTTTATAATTCATTTCATTATTCCTTGTATAACGGTTGAGTACAAAAATATGTTACCTGTTTTTGTAGTCTTTTAACTTCTACAATGGTAGCTAAATATCTCAAGTTTTAAAAGCTTTTTTCGGCTATGGTAACATATTTTTGTTGCTACG
>JAMOQH010000072.1 GCA_027064085.1 bacterium
AATATTTGCTTCGATATTTAAAGGAATATGCAAGTCAATTTCTGTTTTAAATGTACATTTCCCTGTAGATTCATCTCTATCACCACAAATAATAGGAGATATTTCTTGTTCTCCCACATCACCTTTTACAATTGTATTTTCATATTTGAATCTAAAATCTTTGTTTGCATCTAATAATCTTTGTGAAAATGAAGCATGATTAAAGAATAATGTATAATTTTCAGAAGTTGGATTTGATTGAGCCATAAATTCAAAGTTGTCATTTTCATCTTCAGCTCTATCTTTGAGGTCTTTATTGTTTTTCCATGAGGTGAGCCAACTGTCTTGATTCCATAATTGAGCAATTATAACTCTTGTTTTAACATCTCCACCTTGATTAAGCATATTGGTAATTTTATATTGGTTACGGTCTTCATTAATATTGGTTGGATGAATTAAAGTAAATTTGGATTCATAAGTCCAGGATACAGCATTTATCTCACTAGTTGCATTATTTAAACTATTTGCAATACTGTTCCATGCAGTTTCTCCATCGGTGAATAGTGATATTTTATTTCCTTTGAAAAATGGAGTGGAAGTTGGAGCAAACCATTTGTGAGCAACACCAATATAAAAAATATTATGCCAATTTGGAATCATTTCATTAGGTTCTTCTTTTAAGTAAACATAAGTATGTTTTGTAACAGGGTAGTCATCATTGTTATCTAAATTTATAAGAGAAACACTCTCTTCATTTATTCCATTTTCTTGGTTTTCACCAGAATAATGAAATTTAAACTCAAGTGGAAAATAATCTTCGGAAGTTATAGTTAATATATAGTCTCCTGCTTCAAGTAAATTATAGTCAAAGTTAAAGCTGTCTATATCTATATCTTCATTACCTCTTTTTAATATTACTGTAAAATTGTCAAAATTTAGTGGTCGCCCCCATTGATCAATTATTTTTAATGTCAATTTACTACCCATAAAAACGGAGCATAAGGCACCATCATAACCTGTTTCACAATTACATATAGCGGTTCCTGATTCATCACTACAATTCCCATGCTCTCCACAATCTAAACCAGCTGTTTCACATGTTCTTTTACAAATTTGATTGTTATCATTATCTTGATAGCCTTCATCACATGAATCACATTGTGAACCTTTGTAGCCATTTGGGCATTTACAAGTGGCTTTATTATTTTCGACTTGGCATTTTCCAGTACCACAATCAATTCCAATACAAGAATTTCCATTTTCTTCACAAGTTAAACCTGTTTTGTGAAATCCTTCGTTGCAAATACATGTTGCTTTTTCATTAATAATCTTACAAATACCATTACCACCACAATCAACATTATTACAGGTTACTTTTGTTCTTTGAGGAGTAGAACCATTATTGCATGAAACAATAAAAAAACTGAATGCTATTAATATATAATAAATAAATTTCATATTTACTCCTATTTAGGTAATTTAGTTAAATGTAGTGGGTAATCTTCTACAGGAGTAGAACAGTCTTTTCCTGCATTTTCGCCAATTATAAATATTCGGTTACAATCAGTTCCTATGTATTTATATGCTGAAATATCAGTAAGAGCATTACCATAGGTATAACTAAATTTAACACCTTTGTTTGTGAGGGATTCCAGATAACCTTTTTTGTATGTTTCTGCATCAAAATTACCGTTGGGGATTGCTCCTTCATAAGCATGCATTAAACCGAGAGGAAACCCTTTTTCTACAAGCCATACATAAGACATTTCTGTAAGCCAATATGGTCTTGCTGTTACATATATAATTTCATAACCTCTTTGGTAATAATAATTTGCTATTTCGGGGGCTCCAGGGTACATTTCCATATCTCGACTACCATCCCACAGACTAGTAACATAAGTAAGTGTAACTTGACTATCATCTGTGGTTAATGTTCCATCCATATCAAAAACTACCATTTTTAATTGTTCATTGTTTGGTTTTACTCTTATGTACATATTTGTACTAATTCCGTCTTTTTTCATGTATAGTTTTATAAGATGTAAGCCAATAGGTAATTTTTGTTCCATAGGAATATTATAGTTTATCATTCCTCCTTTGCTTTCTGTTGCACAAAAATCATCTGCATCATATTTACTCTGATCATTATCGCATGTTGTAGTGTCTCCAATATATTTCCAATGTGGTGTTTCATCGGTATATGACCATATATAAATGGAAACTTCTTCATTTTGACGGTTTTTTCTAAAATCTCCATATTCAAAATTACCCATAATAAATTGAGATTCATTATCATTAAAAATCATATCATAACCATTATAATGAGGATTATGACTATCATCAAAGCCGTTTCCGTGTTCCAAATTCAAATTGTGAAAAGCAATTGCTTCTTCTTGATTTTCTTCTCCATCTATGTAAGTTTTAAATAATGGTAAAATAGGTCTTCTACACATACCATTTACAAGAACATGGTTATTATCGCATTCACAATGGAAATCTGTTGCTGAGTCTGAAATACAGGTTGTTTCTCCTAGGCCACAGTTAACTTTATAGCAAGGATTTACACATTGGTTGCTTTCTTCAAAATAACCTTCTTCAAAGCTACAGTTTGCTACACAATTAAAATTATCTGCACTTGTTCCTTGACATATTAAACCAATTCCACAATCAATGTTTTCACAAGGATTTATGCAATTATTATTTTCATCTGCAAAGGTTCCTATTTCGCAATCTGGAGCCTCACACTTTACTTCTGTTTCACTGACTACAACACAAGTTCCATCACCACAGTCAATATTTTCACATGGTTCTTTACATGAGTTAGTTATTTCGTTATATACTTTAGGCATAATACAAGTTGGTTTAGTGCATTCATATTTTACAGCACTAATGGCTTTGCATTCTCCTTCACCACAATCAATGTCTTCACAAGGATTAATGCAGTTTCCTGATTCGTGATAAAAACTGCCATTAGGACATTCTATATTTGTTTGACTTGTGTTATCACCACAAGAGAACATAGCAAAAATAATTGCTATAATAAAAATTGAAAAAAATTTCATTTATACCTCAAAAATATACATCATTATTATAATCGGAATTATAATAAAATTCAATCTTTTCCATTAAATTTTAGAAATTCTTTATGAATTATCTTATTTTTTCCAAAAATATCTAAAAGATATAATGATTTTAAAAAAACTATAACTCTTTGTAATATGGTAATCATTATTTATGAGCTTATATGAAAAGGTTTATGTTAAGTTTAGCTATTTTATTATTAATAACTCAATTTCTTTATGGAGATAAAAATAACTAATAGTTGTTTACTAACATTTAGTCTGTTATAGGAATACAAATACTTGATAGGTTATCATTTTTTCTTTTATATCCCGTTTTACAAATGCACATGTATTCAGTTTCACTAAGTTTTCTACATGTTGCAAAACTAGAATCTCCACAAACAGTATTTACAGTACTGTCATTATTGTAACAAGGGCTTGGATATATTGCGTCATTGCATTTTGGACCATCATTTACTTTACCATTACTACAAAAACATTCTGGAGCTACTTCTTGTCCACTACCGCCACCAGTAGTTGAAACATGACAAACTCCTGATGAGTTTGTACATTCTGACATATTCTCACAAGGGGTAGTGCAAGTGATATTATCAATATCATGTTCATCACATATTTTATCATTTTCTAAATTACAAGTATCGCTTATTACCCAATTATTTCCATTGCAATTTTCAACTTTTGTGTAGTCATCACTACATCTTTTTATTCCATAGTCTTCACTATTACAAGTATTTATAGGGTTACAAGGATTAGTTTCGGTTGTTGGGTTTGAATCTGCTGTTTGATAACCTTGTACACAGGTACAATCATTGCTAGCTTCTACCGGTATAGAATGAGGTGGACAATATAGTTGTGGTGCGGCTGGTTCACACACAAAAGTAGTTACATTGCATATTTCGTCTGTTTCACATGCTGTTACTCTCCATGTATTGCCTGTTGTATTACATTCTTCAACGGATTTACCATCAGCAGAACATCTTTTCTCTCCTACTGTACAAGTAGTTGCTGTATTAGCTTCGCATTTATTATCTATGGGGGCATTATTAAAAATATTACAATAGTAGTTATCTCCAAATTTTTTGTTATTATGGCAATTTTCATCGGTTAAACATTCTACACAAGGAGAAGTAATATTCTCATCTACATGTATATAACCTTCATTACATACACATTCATAATCTGTATCATTTAGTACTTTGCAGGTAGCATTATCGCAATAAATATCTTGGCAAGTATTTATTGTTATTTCAACACATTCTCCGTTACCGTTTTTAGGTTCATATCCCGCTTCACATATACAAGAGTAAGAGGAATCTCCACCTCCCATAGCATCAGGAGCACATATTTCATGTTTATCTGTATTACAACCATTTCCATTATTGCATTCAGAAATACATTCTCCTTCATTACATGTTTCATTTTCTGCACAATCAGATTTTTGTTTACAACTTGCTTCGCAAACTTTATCTTTATTACAGTATTTATCATTAGGGCAGTCTGATTTAATGTTACAAGTATTATCTCTACAATAATGTATTACTATATCGCAGTATTCTGTATTTGTACAATTTGAATCTTTATCACATTGCTTAATATCTTTTTTGAGAATACAGTGATTAGATTCACAAATAGTATCGCTAGGGCATTGAGTATCATTTTGACATTCTATTTGATCTAAATTTAGGTTAGAACAAGAAACATAGAATATAGCTAAAAACAAAACGAATAAAATCTTAAACATGTAGCCTCCTAAATTTTTATAAATAAATTATACTATAAATATGATTATTAATCAATATTTACGACAGAAATTTATTCATGAAAAAAACAAAATTTTATAATTTGCAAAAAAGATATAATTATTTATAATAGTTCTATAGTTATTTTGGAGTATTATGAAACGGTTTATATTATATGTAGCAATTTTATTATTAACTACTCAGTTTTTGTATGGAGAGAATAAAGATATAAAAACTATAAGAAAGTGGTTTAAAGAAATTAATCAAAAATCAAATCCTAATGAAATTAAATTTTCAATGCTAGTAATTAATGATGACCAATATTCTACAGAAGGTGGAAGAATTACAGTATTTTTATCTAAAAAGAAATATAATGAAAAATTTTTATATATCTGATTTAGATAAAACACTATTGAACAATGATGCTAAACTTTCTTTAAACTCAAAAGAAAAAATTGAATTAATATTAAAAAATAATATAGGCTTTACCGTTGCAACTGCTAGGTCTTATAACTCTGTGAAACAGATATTTAAAGGAATAAATTTAGAATATCCAATTATTGAATTAAATGGTACTATGTTAACTGATTTTAAAACGGAAAAACATCATAGTATTAACGATATTGACTATAAAATAATAAAAAATATTACTGATTATGCTAAAACTTTATCTTTGTATCCATTTTATACTATTATTGATATGAAAAATGATGAAATCTGTAATTTATATCCTCCTGCAGTTATAAATAAAGGAAGTCAATGGTTTATTGATGATAGAGAAATTAATCATGACTCAAGATTAGTCAAAAATGCAGTTGATTTAGAAAATCTTAAAAATAAAAACTTTTTATCTATGACTTTTATTTATCATTACGATGAAGTTTTTAAATTAAAAGAATATATTGAAGCTTCTGGTTTTATTAATGAAATTAGTATTGATTTTTTTGATAATCCATACTCTAAAGAATGGCAATGGTTAACTATTTTAAGTAATAAATCCCAAAAAGGAATTGCAGTAAATAAGCTCAAAAGTGTTTTAGAATTAGAAGATTATGAAATTATTGCCTTTGGTGATAATTTAAATGATTATAGCATGTTTGAAGTTGCTGATAGAGCTTATGCTGTTAAAAATGCCAAAGATGAACTTAAAAAAATTGCAACAAAAGTAATAGGATATAATCATGAAAATTCTGTTTTGGATTTTATATTAAAAGAAAATAATATAGATTTTTGATAGTAAATTTATATATTATGTTAAATAAATAAATCTTATTGTTTTAAATTTTTGTTATAAAGTTTGGAGTGAAATAATTTTTTATAAATAACAACTTCTGTTAATAATAGCCAACTTTAATTCATCTGAAATATTATTAAAATATGAACAATATCCTGCAACTCTTACCATTAAATACTTGTGCTTTTCAGGGTTGTTATATGCATCAACTAAAATATCTCTATTTATAACATTTGGTTGAAACTGCATTCCACCTTTTTTGAAATATGTAGTAATTAAACCTGATAAATTACTTACTCCGTTTTCATTTTGAAATAAGCCTGAATCAATGGTAAAAGTAACGGTTGTTCCATTTGGTGCATAATTTGTAAAGTCTAAACTTGCTACAGAATTTAAACTAGACATTAAATCAAGAACTTCTTTTCCATAATGAGGAGCTACTGAATTGGCTAGAGGGGTTCCTTTAAGGCGTCCTGATGGAAGGGCAGGGGTTCTTAGTCCATAAATAATGTTTACATTGAGAGCATAATATCCTGCTGTATAAATTCCATTTCTAGGGCTATTTTTAACTGATTTTAAAGAATTTGTAAAAATTTCCATAGTTTTGTTTACCCATTTTTTAGGGTTATCACTAATGTCATCTCCTAGTTTAGGCACCTTGAGTAATTCCTTTCTTATAGCTTGATTAAATTCTCCTTTAAAATTATTATCAATCGCTTTGACAATTTCTTCAATTGTATAAAGTTTTTTATTAAAAACTACTTCATTAATTGCATTTAAAGAATCTCCTACATCTGTAACTCCAACACCTTGAATCCCAGAACTGTTTATTTTTGCTCCACCTTCAATTACATCCTTTCCTGTTTTTACACAGTTTTCATAAAGAGATGAAGTTAAAGGAGTATGGAAGCCTTTTTTAAGTTCTTTTTCTATTTTTTGATGGTCTTTTAATATAGAATTAGTTAAGTTGTTTAAGCGATTTTGAAATCTTTCTAATAATTCATTCATATTTTTGGGATAATTGTAAGAAATATTAGCTTTTCTTTTTAAGTTAAATTTATTCAATAATAGAGTGGGTATTTTTTTATTACTTCTCCAGTTGCTATATTTATTTAATATAGACTTAGAAAATTTATTATTCAATTTACCTAAGTTGTATTCAATAGCTTTATTTGTAATTTTTTCAATATCTGCTAATAAACCAATATTCCATAAATCATCGTTTTGCCCCTTTAAAGCTTGTAAAAAGGGTAGGGCTAAATTAACATTTGCACAATCAGTATTACCAAAATGGTCATTTGATGCATTTGGTTCCACACAACCCACAATAGCATAATTTCTTGAATCTTTAATGCTTGTTTGAGGATAGTGTTTTTGTAATGTTTTGATATAGATATCATCATTGTAAAGAGCAGGCATAGGAGCTCCATTTATGTAAACTTCTGCTATTCTATCAGTAAACTTTTTTGGGCTATTTTGATTAATTCTTGCCGTCATATTTACTGCAAGGGGTTGAAGTTCACATATATCAAGAAGCATATAGGATATTTCGTTTGTTGCATTATTTCCATTTTTATCTATTCCTCCAAAAGTAAGACTTTGGTCTGTTGATTGGGTTTCAAAAAGTCTTCCTAAGCTTAAGTAAGTATCTCCATCATTTACCAAAATAGCTTCATCCATTTTTAATACAAACAATGCCAAAAGTTCTTTGGCTTTTTTATAAGTAATGATACCATTTTCCTTATCTTTAAGATAATAAGGATATAAAATTTGATCTATTCTTCCAAAAGAAACAGCATTTTCAAATGATTCCATAGAAAGAGCTATTTGTAAAAACATCATAGATTGCAGTGCTTCATAGAATGTTCTAGCTGGATTTTTAGGGACAAATTTACAAATTTTAGCCATTTTTTCTAGTTCTTGTTTTCTTTCAGGATTAGTTTCATTTAAAGCCTTTTCATATAATTCATCAGAATATCTTTCTGCAAAATTTCCTAATGCTTTTAAAGAAATAATTGCAGCTTTATAAAAATCTTTTTTATCTTTATTTGTTTTCATCTCGTTTTCTATCTCTTTAATAATCCCTATTGTTCCAAGTTTAAGAATTCGTTCATGATTTACTACAAAATGTACTATTGCTGCCAAGTTATTATTAAATCCTGCACTTAAATCAGATGCACGAGATAACATAGTTATAAGATCTTTAATTCCTGGAGTTGCTTTTCTTATTAGAGAATGTTTAAACCAAAATGGAAAAATTTCTGTATAAAAGGTGAGTTTATCTTTTTTTGAAATTTTAAAGGGAATAGGTTTTTGTTTATCTATTTGATGCATTATTGATGCTAACATAATACCATAATGTTCTTCCCAAACTTGTCCGCCAACTCTTTTGGAAGTAAAATTTCCAACAAGTAATTCATCAGGATAAATATTAATGCTTTTATTTTTTAATACATAGGCAAGTCTTTCAGCTCTATGAATAGTTGTTGCTTTATTAAATCCATTTTTTTTGTAATATTGTGTTTTTAATTTTGAGCTTTCTATACATAAGTGGTAGTCACTTTCTCTTATTGTGTTTTGAATTTTATAAACACGGTTAGTAAAAATTGCTTTTTTAGGTGATGGATTTAAATTTTCATTTAGAGCAGAAATTCCAAATAATTTAAATTGTTTAACAGATTTTAAAAGAGCTTTAAGGCTTTCTTCTGGAGTAATATTTAAATGTTTTTGCTCAATTCCTAAATCACTAGCCTTTTTTTCATACATATTGTGATATTTTAATAATTCAATAGAGTTATAATTAATAGATTTTAAAAAATTAGCAGTTGCTTTAATTGTACTGTTCATATCATTAATATTTGGTATTATAACCATTCTAAATTGAATATTTGCCTTCAAATTTAATAAGATTTTAATGTTTTTATTAATTAATGTAGTATTTTGTTTAGTATATTTTTTATGAAATCTTTCATTACCAACAATTTTTAAATCAAGTAAGAATAAATCAATATATGGGGCAAGTTTTTCAATATTTTTTGAAGGAACATGAAGAGCTGTTTCTACTGCAATATGTATATCGTGTTTTTTTAGCACTTTAATTAGAGTAATTAAACTATCAGGGTCTTGCAATAATGGGTCACCACCACTTAAAGTAACTCCACCATCTGTTTTGGTAAAATAATCTTTATCTTTCAATACAATATTTACTATATTTGAAACAGAAAACTTATTATTTGCTTCTGTAGATATAGATTTTCCTTCTGGGTTTTGACACCATAAGCAATTTAATGCACAACCTTGAAAAAAAATTGTTGTACGAATTCCAGGACCATCATGTACACATGACCTTTGAATATCCCATACTTTTAAGCTTTTTACTTTTTTATCTGTGTTATTAGAGACTTCTTGTTCTTGGTGTAGAATTACAGTCTTGTTATAGTGAATTTTCTTTTTTCTATTATTAGTGTTTAATACTTCCATCATGAACTCCTTAGTCAATTATATCATTACTATAACTCAAAAGGACGGACTTGTCAATCCCGTTTCTGTTTTTTTATGAAATATTTGCCATTTCAACCAAACAAAGTTTGTTTTACATGGAATATTTAACTAATAAATTATTTAAATATTATTATATTGTATGGAATTAGTTTTTAAAAGGGGATGCTATTTTTAGTTACCGGCAGGAATACATACTCCATCGCCATAATCTTTGTATCCAGATTTACAAACACAAGAACCATTTCCTGCTCGTCTATAACCTTTACTGCTTGGACAAACACATCGACCTTTCCATTCTACTTGTGGACGAGGGCATTTATTTAAGCAGTTTCCCCAATAGCTTATTAGTCTGCATTTTTGGCAAGTTCCAGACTTTTTAGAAGAATATCCTTTTAGGCATGTGCATTTTTTATACTTGTTTGACCAAGATTGATTTACTCCAGCACAAACACATCTATTGTTTCGTGACACTTTTCCCGCTGAGCAAATACATTTTCCATTTGAAAAAGTTCCACCTGATAATTCACAAGTTCTTTTATTGTTTTTTTCAATATCCTGGTTTAAATTTTCCTTTTCTTTTTGTAATCTTTCCTTTTCTTTTTCTGCTTGTTCTTTTTGTTTTTTTAGTTCTTCAAGCTGTTTTTTTAACTCTTCGGTTTCTTCTGAAGATGATGTATTTTTAATTTGTTCTTCAATTTTCTTTTTTTCACTTTCCATATTGTTTAGATTTTCTTCAAGACCTTTATTTTCTGATTCTAATTTCTCTTTATCATTTTCAAGCTTTTTCTTTTCAAATGCTAAACTAGCTTTTTCTGCTTCAAGAGCTTTATTTTTTAAACTTAATCCTTCATTTTCTTCTTGTAGGTTTCCATATTTTCCGTCTAGTTCGTTATATTTTCCACCTAATTCATCATATTTTCCACCAAGTTGTCCTAATTTACCAGATAAACATTTTCTACTTGCTCTTTCTCTTTTGGCAACTTCAAAATTATAAATAAAAGTTATACCCCAACTATAATCCCAATTTAGAATTGGTTTTATTGTAAAGCCAGGTGCAAAATATGTTGAAAAACTAATTGCAGAATTTCTTATTGGAATTGTAAAACCAAGAGGGAAACCTATGCTCATTTTTAGGCTTCTACCATCATCATCTAATTGTGTTCCTAAAATAAATTTAGTACCATAATCAATATCAAATGATATTACAGAATTTTGATATGGTCTATATTTATGGTTAACACCTAATGATGCTAGAAAGTTTTTATTAAAGTCAACTCCGATAATAGATTCCATACTTATGTTAAATGGAAGCCAAAATCTAAAATCAAAACCATTAGGGGTACCAACAATTAATGCCGTATCAAGAGTGTATGGTTTTGCATAATTTATTGCACAAGTTCTTTTAAAGTTTTCAGCAATAGTTTCTTTAATTTCTTTTCCTACTGATTTTGCAATAGATTTAGCCGCTTCTTTTTTGGCTGTTTTGGTAACAACATTTTTGGTTTTAGGATGAGACACCGGAGGCACCGCCTTAGTAGGATGAGGCACCGCCTTAGTAGGATGAGGCACCGCCTCATCCTTACTCTGCACTGCCTTGTTTTTGCTATTTGTTGTTACTTTATTATTACTTACTTCTTGTGCAAATAACATATTTGCACTTAGTAAAAATAATAGTATTAATATAAACTTCATATTTTAATTCTCCAAATTAAATTTTAATGAAAAATCTTTAACTTCATTGGCAATTTTAGTTAATTTTGTTTCATTATTGATGTTTTGAGAAACTAAGTTAATCCATTTAGCAATTTCTTTCATTTCAGTTTCTTTCATTCCTTTTGTTGTAACTGCTGGAGTTCCTATTCTGATTCCAGATGGATCCATAGGAGATCTTTTATCAAAAGGAACCGAGTTTGCGTTTGTTACAATATGAACTTTATTAAGAGCAACAGAGAGCTCTTTACCACTTATGTTTTTATTTGTTAAATCTATAAGAATTAAGTGATTATCTGTTCCATTTGTTACTAAATTAAAACCATGATTTATTAATTCTTCTGATAATACTTTTGCATTTTTAACTATTTGTTGAGCATATAATTTAAAACTATCTTGAGATGCTTCTTTTAATGCAACTGCAATTGCTGCAGTTGTGTGATTATGTGGTCCACCTTGAAGGCCTGGGAATATACCTTTGTTTACTTTTCTTACAAAACCTTTAGCCATTAATGCCATTCCGCCTCTTGGCCCCCTTAAGGTTTTATGAGTAGTGGTTGTTACTACATGAGAATGAGGAACTGGGCTAGGGTGAACTCCACCTGCTACTAATCCTGCAATATGAGCCATATCTGAAAGTAAGTATGCACCAACTTCATCTGCTATTTCTCTAAATTTAGCAAAATCTATAAACCTTGGATATGCAGAACTTCCTGCAATAATTAATTTAGGCTTTTCTTTTAATGCTAAATCCCTAATCATATCATAATCAAGCATGCTTGTTTCTGGATTCAGTTCATACTGAACAGAATCATAATAAATACCACTTGCACTTACTTTCCAGCCATGAGTCAAATGTCCTCCATGAGGAAGAGCCATTCCCATAATTTTATCATTTGGTTTTAATAAACCAAGCATTACGCCTAAATTAGCAGGAGCACCAGAAAGTGCTTGAACATTAGCTCCATAAGAGCCAAATAATGATTTTGCTCTGTCTATTGCAATTTGCTCTATTAAATCAATATTTTCTTGACCTTCATAGTATCTCTTACGGGGATAGCCTTCTGAGTACTTGTTGGTTAAAATTGAACCAGTGGCTTCTCTAACTGCTTTAGACACATAATTTTCAGATGGGATTAACCTTATGGAATATTTTTCTCTTTCTTCTTCAAGAGCAATTAATTCAGCGATTTCCTTGTCAAAATTTAATAAATTATTCATTTTTCCTCTATTTTAATAAATTAACGATATCATTTTCTAGTTTTGCTTCGTTACTATCATAACCTATAGTTGCTTTTAAAATTTTTCCATTACCATTAACTAGAAACATAGTTGGAAAATTTTCAATACTATATCTTCTTGAGATAATATTATAACTATCTTTTAAAATAGGAAACTCTAAAGCATTGTCTTTAATAAATTCTTTTACTTCTACGATTTCGTCTTTATCTTTATCAGTATTTACTGCAACTATTATTAATCCCTTATTTTTATATTTTTTGTACAGTTTATTTAAGAAAGGTAATTCCTTTTTACATGGTTTGCAATAGTTTGCGTAAAAAGTAAGTATCAATAATTTTTTCTTTTTATTAGAGTCTGTTCCAACATAATTAGCAATATCAAGCATGTTTACTTTAGCTATTTTATTATTATATACTAATGCTCTAAATTCTATTATGGACTTTCCTGCAAGAGGGTGCTTATGGGATAAATGTGATGTTACTTTTTTAGTATCTTCTTTTTTAGCCATTTTATCTTTTTTGTCTTGATTTTGCTTGTCTTTTGGATGAGTCAACGCCTCGTCCTTACGCTTATCTTCGTCTTTTGGACGAGTCAACGCCTCGTCCTTACTGCGCTTATCTTGGTCTTTTGGACGAGTCAACGCCTTGTCCTTACTGCGCTTATCTTG
>JAMOQH010000073.1 GCA_027064085.1 bacterium
TTAGAATATGCTTTAATATTATTTTTTTTTAATTCTTTAATTTCTTTTTTGGTTTTTATAATTTGATTTTCTATTGATTCAATTTTTTTATCAATTTCTTTTATTTTGTTATCATTGTCTTTATTTTTATATCTTTCATCTTCTAAATCCTTAAGAGATTTCTCCAAGAGTTTAACTTTTCCATTTAAGTTGTATATCTTTTTACCTATTTCTTTTTTTTGAAGTTCTATTTCTCGTTTTTTAGCATTTAGTTTTCTTGATTCTTCTTTTGCTAAAAATTCATTTATTTTTTTTAACTCAGGTTGGGCTCTGTCTATTCTTCCTTGCCATGTATCAATTTCTTTTTGGTATCTTTTCTTCTTTTTCCTGTTTCTTGTTCTTCTTTTCTTTTTTTCTAATTTTTTAATTGTTTCCATTGCTGCTTCTATTTTGGTATTAAGCTCATCTTTTCTTTTTAGCTCCTTTTCTCCATAAATAATGATTTCAATGTTAGGTAGAGTCATTTTCAATACATCAATTTCATCTTCATTTTTTTGTTCTGGCATTATATATATTTTTTTTAAATTTTTTATATATGCTAAATATGATAAATTTTTAATATTACTACCTCGTAAGTCTATGGTTGTCATTAAAGGCAGGTATGATAATTCAATTAAATCAACTAGTGTTAATTCTGTTTTCTCTGGTAAGGTGCAACTTGTTAGTCTTTCATTTGCTAAAATAGCTTGTTTACAAAAAGAAATAACTAGAGGTTTTTCCTCTTGCAACCTTTTGCTTGCCTCTTCTACTTGTTTTTTGGTAGGTTTATAGTACTTTTGTACAAACATATCCCCTATATCTATTGGTTTTTCTTTGGATGCAAAATTTCTTTTCATGTATTTATTAAATTCCTTATCAGTTTCTTTAAGCAATTCAGGAAGGTTTGTTTTAAATGATTTAGGCATAATTTTAATGAATCTTCTTTCAATATATGAATTGACATTAAAGTATTTACAACTTATAAATCGCCCATCTGATAAATTAAGATTACCAAGTGTTTGCAAGTTACTTAAATCTGATTGTGTTAGTATTTTTTTTATTACTTCTTTGTCTTTTTTAGTGTTTTCTTCTTTGTAGAATACAAATTGTTTTAAATACTTTTTTATGTCCTTATTGTGTTTTTTGTAGTAAATATTTGCTAGTATATCAAAGTATTTGGCAATTACTGTTGCAGATGTGTATCTTAAAGAAGTATTTAATAAGTCTCTGTCGGGGCTAATTCCTCTCACTATAATGGAGTGTCCGTCATAGTTTCTTATTGCTTTGGGGGATGGGGATTTAAAGCATTGTTTCATAACATTAATATTTGCATCAAATGGGTCTTCTACTTCACAATGTTGATAAGAGTCGCAAACGACTCCTTTAGGCATCATTCCTTTTGCAAGTTTTTTTGGGCCACTACATGATGTTAATATTACTAATGTAAATAATATAAATAATGATGATTTAATTGTTTTCATGTTTTTATCTCCTATTAAATCTACTTAGACGCTAGAAATTATAAAAAATTCAATTTATAAGTTTATTATATGTAAATTGTAATTAAAATAGATAAAATTACATAAAAATAAAATATTTGATTAACTATAAAACATATTATATAATACCTCGTTTTATAGGAGTTTAATATGAATAAAATAAAAGAAAAAATGTTATTATCAGCATTAAAGGTTTTACCTAAAAATCAGCTTAGTTGGACTTTTGGGCAACTGGCATCAGTTAAATTTCCTAAGCCTATTAATCAATTGATTATTAGAAAATTTGCAGATTTTTATAAAATTAATCTTAGAGAACTAGAGCAACCTATTACTGCATATGAATCATTAAATGATTTTTTTACTAGAAAATTAAGAAAAAATACAAGACCTTTCAGTGATGATAAAAGTATTATTGTTTCACCTGCAGATGGAGAAATTTCACAATTTGGGGAAATTAAGAACGGAAAATTACTCCAAGTAAAAGGAAAGTATTTTACTCTTTCTTCTTTTTTAAAAGATAATGAAAAATCAAAAATATTTAAAAATGGGAAATTTTTAACTGTATATTTAAGTCCTCAAGATTATCATAGAGTACACATGCCTTATGCAGGTAAGCTTATGTCTTATAACTACATAAAAGGTAAGCTCTTTCCGGTAAATAAACTGTCTACTGATAATATAAGTGAGTTATTTTCCATAAATGAAAGAGTTGTTTTTTATTTTAAAGATGAGAATCTTGGAAATTATGCTGTTATTATGGTGGGGGCAACAAATGTTGGTTCTATTTCTTTATCTTTTGATGATTTTAAAACTAATAAATTATTACAAAAACCTAAAAAAATTGATGTTACAGAATTAGAGTTTAATAAAGTTGATGAATTAGGCATTTTTAATTTAGGGTCAACAGTTGTATTGATTTTTGAAGATGATAAAGTAGAGTTTTCGGATATTAAAGTAGGCTTAAAGATAAAACTTGGAAATTCCATAGCTAAAATAAAAAAATAATCAAGTTTTTGACTTCTATCATATAAAAAATATAGAATAATATGTTTTTTTGTTTAGGAATTCTTTTGACACAAATTTTAAACCCATTTAGAATTATATTTTACTTTTTAAATATTTTGATTGTTATTTCTTTTGTTTTCTTAATATTTTCTAATAAGGGAATAAAACAAAATGATAAACTAGAAGGATTTGTTGTAAAGTCAAAAGTAAAATATGAAAAGATATTACAAGAATATTCCAAATTGAAAAGAAAAATTGAACTTTTTAAAGAAAATGAGTATTATCAGATAATGGTGATTCATAAGGAGATGGGTTATATTAAAGAAAATGAGAGAATTTACATTTTTGAAGAGTAATGGGTATTTATGGAAGTTGTAATATTTGGTTTAATATTTTTGTCTGTTGTTTCTTATTTAGTAATAATGGAAAAAATTTCAGCTTTTTATGGAATTATATTTTTTATTGCAATATTATCAATTAATCTTTATCAATTAAATATTTATTTAGGAATGGGCGTAATGGCTTCATTATTTTTATTAGTACCTTTTATTGGAAAATCTAAAAACAATAACGATATTCAAGAAAAAAGTAGTAATGTCCATAAATCAGGTGATGAGGAATTAAATTATATAAAGTTTAAAAATTTTGTAAATGATTATATCTACTTAATAAAGAAAGACTATAAAATCTCTAGTTTAGTGATTTATGAGGGGTATGATGACTTTTTTAAATTATTAAAGTTGGATTCTATTGAAAACTTCTCTTATGTTAGAAATATTGTTGATAGAAATGATAGTATCTTTACTGCATTATCGCAATTTGAAACAATTAATTTGTCAACAAATGATAAATTATTAAAAAATAATATTATCCATAGACTTGATTCTGAAATAAAAGTTTTTGTATATCAGTACAAAAGATACTTAATATATATTTTTTATGATTTTGAAACATTAGATAGAGAAATACAGAATAATATTAATAGCTTTTTATACATGTTTAACGATTTAAAAAAACAGATTATTCTAAAAGATTACAAAAGAGATTTACTTAGCTTGTCTGAAAAATTTAATCAATTAATAACTCCTAAGGATATCTTAAATGCTTTTATTGAAAGCCTAAGAAAATATCCTTCTTTTGATACATTGATATTTACTGAATATAAAGATAATGCTCAATTTATAAAGTTGGTTAATTCTGATAATAAAAATATCTCTATGTCTGAAAATTCATTTATTGATAGTAAAAATTCTATTATCAATTTAGCATTTGAATCAAATTATCCTCTCCCAGGTAGTTATAAATTTGATTACCAAAAAAATATTTTGTTTGGTGATCAAGATAATTTTAGTGAATATCAATCTTTGTTGGTTTATCCAATACAAGAACAAAATAAGGCTATTGGTACAATTACATTGTTATCAAGAACTATGGGTATTTATAATAAAGAAACTGTAAATGATTTAAAATTAATGTTTAATATGTTTGATATTGCATTTTTAAATGCTAAAATCTTTAAACAAATGGAAGAAATGGCAACAACTGATGGGTTAACGGGTTTAGTAAATCACAGAACCTTTCAAGAAAAATTAACTGAGTATTTGGCAAGAGCTAAAAGATATAATAAGAAAATTGCTGTGATATTATCAGATATAGACCATTTTAAATTAGTTAATGATACTTATGGTCATCCAATGGGTGATGAAGTCTTAAGACAAGTTTCTAAAGTGCTAAAGAAAGATATTAGAGATGTTGATTTGGTAGCAAGGTATGGTGGTGAAGAATTTATTCTTATTATTGAAGAAACAACTAAAGAAGAGGTTTATGTTTTAGCAAATAGAATTAGAGAGGAAATAAAATCCTTAGAATTTACATCTAATCAAACTGAATTTAATGTAACAATTTCTATGGGATTTGCGATTTTTCCCGATTTTGCGGAAAATAAACAGAAAATAATTGATTTTTCAGACAAAGCACTATATTATTCTAAAGAGAATGGTAGAGATCAAGTAAATTGTATCTGTGATATAAGTTAGGAGGTAAGATGGTAGAACTAAAAGACATATCAGGAAAATTTAATAATATGTTAAATGAAAAATTTGAAAGTTTTTATAATGAAATTAGTGGTTATATGTTATCTGAATTTAAGGATATACTAGAAGCTTTGCAAAGAGGTGATATTGATAATGTTAATTCTTCATTAGCAAGAATATCTGAAAACTCCGATATTAAAGTTGTTGAATCTGAAATATTTCAAGAAATTGGTAAGTTAACAAGAGAACTACATAATGATATAACAAGTTTTGTTTCTGATGTTCAACCTGAATTGGAAATGCTCTCAGATGGAGAAGTATCTCAGGCTACAAATAGGCTAGAGTCAGTAATTAAGCTTACTGAAGCATCGGCAAATTCAACATTGGATTTATCAGAAGAATTAATGAATGAAAATAATAAACAGTTTAAAGATGTTCAGGCATTAAAAGGATATTTACCTTTACTTAATGACAATAATGCCAAAATTGAAATAAGAAGATTATTAGCTGAATTAGAAAAGGGAATGCAGAATTCAAATATGAAGTTGATGGAAATTATGACTGCTCAAGAGTTTCAAGATAGAGTAGGGCAAACCCTTAAAAAAGTTATTGCATTAGTTGAAAATGTAGAGGGTAGACTCGTTCATTTTGTTGAAAAATTTGGTGGAAGTTTTAAAAATGTTGAAAAAACATCTCTTGATGATAAAGAAATAGTAAAACCATCAGAAGAAAAGCTAAAAGATGCTTTTAGTGATAATTCTGAAACTGTTGGCCAAGATGATGTAAATGATTTACTTGCAGAATTTGGTTTTTAATATCAAATTTTTTTTTATAATGATTAATTTGGGGGCAAAATGAAGCGTTTTTTCTTAATTACTTTTTTCGTTTTATTATCAACAAGTTTATTTGCAAATTTAGGAGAAGATCCTTATGCCGCTTTAAGAGGTAAAACTTTAAATTATACAAATCACTATGATGGTGATAAAATTGGTTCCGTAAATATTAGAATCATTAATGGTGACCAAAAAGAAAAATATAGAACTATTGTGAAAATTAAAAATAAATTTCACATCAGAGCTTATTTAGTATTTACCTATGATTACAGCACAAAAGTTAGTATGTTTCTAAATAAAGAAGGACTAATGTATTCATCTGGAAAAACTAATGATGATGGTAGTAAATTTGAATATTTTGCTAAATTTAAAAATGGAAAATTTACTGTTAATGATTTAAGAAAAAATAAAGAGTTTGCTGTTGGAGCTTTTACTGGATTAAATTTAAATTTTGTTCAATCTAAAAAAATGAGAGCTGATTTAACATCTTCCTATAAAACTTTAACTGTTATGAATGTAGAAAGAGGAAAACTTGATAAGCTAAAAGTTAAAAATGGTGGAGAAAAAACTGTTAAAGTTCATGGTAAATCATACAAATGTTTTGGGGTTAAATGGAAACTAGGCATCAGAACTGGAATTAGTTACTATGATGTTAAAACAGGTATTCTAATAAAGTCTTCTGTAACTAAAAAGGGGAATACTTTAATCATTAAGTTAAAATCAGTTAAATAATGAAGCATCTTTTCCTATTTTTTTTATTTTTTATTATAAGTTGTAGCTCTAGTCAAGTTAATAAAGAAACTCCACCTTTATCTAATAACTGTGAAGTTAATACAGATTGTAATGAGTATAATTTTTGTATTAAAAATAAATGTGTGGATTATATTAATCATAATTTTAAATCAATAGATGAATTAAATGAATTATCAGTAGGTAAATTTATAATTATGAGTGACAATAAGGGAGATTCGACTGAGGATAAAAGATTTAAAAATATGGTTGATTGGAGTAATGAGATTGGTATTAAATTTATTATTGGGCTTGGTGACCATGTTAAAATCAATTGGCCTAATCAGTTTTTAAACTTTTTAGAGACTAACAAATTTTGGTTTGAGAATTTTTATCCTAATATTGCTGATGGGGAAAATGAATATTATGGAAGTGGTCAAGGAGATTGGGGAGCAGGAAAGAAGTTTTTAGAATTTTTGAATTTTAGTAATAAAAAAAATACCAATTTAAGAGAGAATGGTGTTGAGTATTATTCAAAATTAAAAATAGTTGATGTTACTGTGCATTTAATTCAATTTCATTTTCCTGACACTCCATCTGATGCTGATATTGCATGGCCACAAAATAGCAGAGATTACTTAATAAACACTCTAAAATCAATAAATAAAACTAAAAATGACTTAGTAATCGTTGGTGGTCATAGTATGAGTGGAAGGTGGTATCAATATTTAAAAAAAGATGAATTTGATGTAGTGATGCAAAAGGTGGATTTAGGATTGTCTGCAACAACACATCTTTTTGGCAGATACAAAATTGCAAATCATGATAATGATGCTACCCTATTTTTAAATACTGGTTCTATTACAAGACCAAGATTCTCTAAAGGAGAAGGGTTTATTGTTGTTTTTATTTTAGATAATCCAAATAGAATAGTATTACAATATATTGACCCTACTAAAGAAAACCTAGAGTTTGATACAAGATTTCCTATGTTTATTAAAGATATTTCTGGTTATTTAGAAGAAAAAATCATAGAACAATAAAATTTAAACTGTTTTAACGATTAAATTTTCAAGTGAAAACAAAATTGTATTTTGGTTGAACGATCAGAGTTTAGACTTTAAGGCTAAACGACTATAAAGAATTATCTACTCTTTCTTTACTAAGCTTTTTTATTTGTATTAAGCCTATTCTTTATTAGTATATTTGTCAAGAAATATGAAGCTTTAATTCTTTTTTTCTATTTTTAGAATTTTACCAAGAATGACAGCAAGTACTCCACCTAAAACAGATAATAATGCACCCATTTTAGCTGCAGATTGAATTGAGCCTGCAGGAAATGCCTGACCTGAAACAAATAATGCAACTGTTAAACCAAGTGAAGCTACAACACCAGCAACAATTAATGACCTTTGATTCATTCCCGTTGGTAATGGAGCCTTAAATAGTTTTGAGGCAATATTTGAAAATATAAATACTCCTAAAGTTTTACCTATAATTAATGATGCAAGGATAATTATTGTTAAATTTTCTATTTTTCCAATTAATACACCTGAATTTGATAGACCAAATCCTAATAGTCCAATATCTACAAATAGTTTAAAGGCATGCTCAAAATCAGTAATTGTATTGTGTTCACCTTCAATTTCTTCCATAAGATGACCTTCTCCACCTTCTGTAGGAGGTGCAGCGGGCATAAAAGGAACAATAAATACAAGTGCAAGAGCTGGGTGTATCCCTGCTTTAAATAATCCAGCCCAAGCAATTCCTCCTCCAAAAATCAGATAAGGCCAAAAGTTTTTTATACCCTTTTTTCTTAGAATAAATGCTATCAGCATTCCAATAGCTGTTATACCTAGATAAATAGGTAAAACAGGTTGCCCAGGAGTTGGATAGAATATTGCAATGATTACAAGACCAATTGCATCATCAGCTATTGCCAAAAGTAATAAAAATGATACTGCTGGATGTTTTGCCCCAAAAACCATTCTTGCGGCAAGCCATGCAAGTGCAATATCTGTTGCTGTTGGAATTCCCCAGCCGTTATGCCAAGCCGGATTACCTATTACTGCATTTAGAAGAAAGAATACTCCTATAGGTCCTAAAACTCCTCCTGCTGTTGCCATTAAAGGATTAACAGCTTTACTCATTGGATTTAAATCACCCCCTGGAAGTACTGATTGAGTTATTTCTACTGCCGCAATACCAAAAAAGAAAACCATAAATATATCATTAAAAATAAAATGAAAGCTAAGATATTTTATACCAAAAGGTTGATAGTGTAGAAACTCATGATAACTATGGTGCCCTAGATTTGCCCAAATCAGGGAAATTATAACACCTAGAATTAATGGCAGGGAAAATTCCTGCATCATGTTAATTACTTTTCTTTTTTTACTCATCTTTTCTCCTTATAAAAAATAAATCAGATTGAATCTGAATCTATTTTAGTATTTATTTATATCCATCTCTCCATTAAGTGCGTAGTATGCACCTTCTGCTAATGCCTTCATTTCATCTTCACCTGGATATACTATAATTTCTGAAATAAATCCAATTCTTTCTTTTATCCAAGAAATAAATAAATCACTGTATGCAAAGCCCCCTGTTAAAATAATTGCATCAACCTTGCCTTTTAAAACTGTAGATAGTGCTCCTATTTCTTTTGAAACTTGATAGGCCATTGCTTCATATACTTCTTTGGCTTTCTTGTCTCCATTATTTATTTTTTTCTCTATCTCTAAGCCATCAGTGGTTCCTAAATAAGCAATTAATCCACCTTTGCCTTTTATTTTAAGTTTAATTTCTTCATGTGTATATTTTCCTGAAAAACATAATTGCCTTAACTGGCCAATAGGTACACCACCACTTCTATCTGTTGAAAATGGACCCTCTCCGTCTAGACCATTGTTTACATCAATTGCTTGCCCTTTTTTATGAGCTCCAAGTGAAGTACCGCCCCCAATATGAGCAACAATAATATTTAATTCATTAATGTTTTTTCCTCTTTCTTTAGCATACCTTCTTATTACGGCTTTTTGATTTAATGCATGAAATATACTCAATCTAGATATCTCTGGTATTCCTGAGTATCTAGCCAAGTTTTCCATTTCATCTACTACAACTGGATCAAGTATAAATGATTTAATTTTTTTATTTCCTAGTTTAGCAATATTATGAGCTAGCATTCCTCCTAGATTAGATGCATGTTCTCCAAGATTTCCCCTATTAAGGGTTTTAATCATATTTTCATCTGTTTGAATTATGCCAGATTTTACAGGTTTTATAAATCCTCCTCGCCCTATAATCGCATCAAAATCATTTATCGGAATATTTTCTTGTTTTAATAAGCTAAGTATGAGATTTTTTCTAAATTCGAATTGTTCTGCAATAGATTTAAATTTAGATATCTCTTTTAGTGAATGTTTTATGTTCTTTAAATATTTTGATGTTAAATTATGAAATACTGCTATTTTGGTTGAAGATGAACCTGGATTTATTACTAATATTTTTTTCATTGTATCCTTGTTATTTTTCAATATCTTGATGAATTAATGCAATTTCTTCAAAATTTCTGTCTTCTCTTGGTTCATTTTTTGTGTAATCGTCAAGAACTTCTTTTACTCTTCTGTACATTTCCTTACTTTCTTCTTTTGTAACATGCATTTTGAATTTTATAAATGTTACACTAAAGTTTCCTTCTAATGTATTTTTTCTGAATATTTTTATAAGTGATTTAATAAAGCTCATAAAATTTGTAAGATAAACTTTGGTTCTCTCTTCACCAGAAATATTTTTAAAATCTTCTTCTGTGATAATTGCATCTTTGTGAAGAGTATAAGTATGCTGTTTTAAACCATTCACCATTTTAGTTTTGGATACTCTAATGAGTTTATTTTCATACATTTTTTTGATATGTCTGTATAAAGTTGCTTTAGGAACATCATTAAGTTTTTCTTTTATTTCTCTTACTGTCATGTCTTTATACTCAAGTAGGTCCATAATCTCTAGTGTAGGGTATTTTAGTAACAGTTTAAAATTCATTTTTCCTCATTAAAATAAAATATTAATCCATTGCTGATGCTAATGCGATAGAATAAAATTTACTTTCTTCACTATCTGCTCTAGATGTTAAAACAATAGGAACTTTTGCTCCCATTAAAACAGCAGCAACTTTTGCTCCACCAATAAAATTCATGGATTTATAAAGAACATTTCCCACCTCTATATAAGGTGCTACAATTAAATCAGTGTCTCCTGCCACCTCACTTGCTATACCTTTATGTGCGGCAGCCTCTTTACTTACAGCATTATCTAGAGCAAGTGGCCCATCAATTATGCAGTTTTTAATTTGATTTCTTTTGTTCATCATGGTAAGCATTGCTGCATCAATTGTTGTTTGCATTTTTGGATTTACAACTTCAACAGCTCCTATTATAGCTATTTTAGGTAGTTTGTAATCTAATTTATTGAATAACTCTACTCCATTTTTTATAATTTCGATTTTCTCTTTTATATTAGGAGCTATATTTAACGCAGCATCAGTAACTCCTATTAATTTATGATAAAACGGTGTTTCGAAAATACCAATATGACTAAGTACACCGTTTTTTCTTATTCCGGTTTCATTGTGTAGTACTTCTCGTAAAAAGTCAGCTGTTTGAACTAAGCCCTTCATTAAGACATCAGCTTTTTTATTTTTTATTAGTTCAACTGCCTTTTTAGATGATAAAATAGGATTGCATTCATCTATTATACTATCATTTTTAATGTCAAAATTGATGTTTTTAGATATTTCTAGTATTTTTTCTTTATTACCTATGAGAATAGGTTCTATTAATTCTTTTTCATAAGCGTTTTTCACTGCTTCAAGAACATTCTTATCTTCTGCTGCTGCAACAGCAATTTTAACTTTTTTCTTGTTTTTTGCTATTTCTACTAAATCATTTAACTTTGTTAAAACCATAAAATAACTCCTATTTTCTAAAACATCGTTTTTGTCCATTAATAAAAACTGCCCTAACTAAAGAATCTCCCATATTATAGGCTAAATTTTTATAATTATCTGTATCATGAATAACTAAATCTGCTTGTTTTCCTATTTGTAAAGAACCTATTTGACCTTGCATCCCTAGTGCATAAGCTCCGTTTAATGTAACTCCTTTTATGGCATCTAATACTGTCATTTTAGATTTTAAAACGGCTAATGAAATAACTAAATTCATATTCAATGAATTAGCACTACCTGGATTGAAATCAGTTGCTAAAGCAACACGAACACCGTTTTTTAGAAGTTTATTCGCATTTACATAATTATCTTTATTTAAAAATAATACTGCTATAGGTAAAAGTGTTGCGACTGTATTAGAGTTTTTTAATATTTGAATATCGTTATCATTTACATATTCTAAGTGGTCTACAGACAATGCATTATATTTAACTCCTAATTGGGTGCCACCTTGATTAGAAAGTTGTTCTGTATGTAATTTAATATTATACTCATATTTTATTGATTCTCTTATAATTTCTTCTGCTTCTTCTATAGAATATGCTCCATTTTCAATGAAAATATCAATATTATTAGCTAATTTTCTTTTTTTTATCAAAGGAAGCATCTTGTTTTTGATTAGATTTATATAATCATTTCTATTTTCTTTATATTCTTTAGGAACAATATGAGCTCCTAAGTAAGTTGAAGAGATTTTTTGATTTGTAAATGATTTTAATTGTTTTATTACTTCTAAAATTTTTATTTCAGTATCAATATCCAATCCATAACCTGATTTTATTTCTAAAGTTGTTGTTCCATAAGAAAGAGCCTTGTCCAAACGCTGTTTTCCTGATTCTAATAACTTTGCAAACGGTGTTTGTCTAGTTGAAGTAACAGTGTTGTTTATTCCACCGCCTGCTTGCATTATTTCTTCGTAAGTTGCACCATTTGCTCGCATTTCAAATTCATCAGAGCGATTCCCTGCAAAAATTAAATGAGTATGGCTATCAATAAAACCTGGTGTTAGAATTCTGTTCTCGATATTTAATATCTCGGTAAAGTCATTTTTAGGTAAATTAATCATTTTACCATATTCAAAGACTTTATCATCTTTTATTACTAAGTAAGCATCTTCAAGAACATCATTTTCTTGTGTTTCATCAAAATGTAAAAGTTGAGAAATATTTTTTATTAGTTTCATATTAAGCCTTGTTATTTAATTTTTTATTTTTTTTATTTTCTTCATTTTCTTTAATTGAAAATATAAACATTATAACTAAAAATATAGCTGTAATTATAAAACCTGCTGTTGAAATTTTATATCTATCTGTAAAAATGTGGGAATAAACAAATATTGTAGAAAATAAAGTAAGTATTTTTATTATTGATTTTATATTTTTATTATATCCATATAACAAAAAGGGGAGTATGTAGAAAGTTGAGCCAATAACTCCAAATTTTATAGCTATATATTTTAAGTTTATTATATTAGGTTGATTAGCAAGTAGCTCCTTGTTTGTATATAGTAGTATTATGGCTACTATCATAACTATAAAATTAATATAATCTCTTAAGTTAGTTTTAAAGTATATTTTAGAGATTATTTCTAAAGTTGAAATACCCCAAATTGTAATTAAAATAGCTTCAACATTTAAAAGTCTATACCAATTGTATATATCGGTACTATTTTTAATAATCAAACCAACTACAATGATACTTATCATTGTAAAAGTAAATGCTAGCTTGTTATATATGTCAAAACCCTTTTCCATAGATTTTATATAGCATATATTATTATATTTTTGCAAACAGAATGTGAATTTATTAAAAATTAGGTTTTTTTGATGGTTTTATGAAAATGAGAATATAAATTATCATAAAAACTAAGAATATTAATCCTCCGTATCCAAGTATGTAATCAAACTTTTTAATTTTTATAAAACCTGTTCTTGTTGATGAAATAATACCCTTTTTGAAATTAGGTTTCCCCATTATTTTAAATTTTAAATCTTTTTTGAATTTAATATCTTTTTTTATTCCTATCTTAATTGCTCCCTCTTTGGTTTCTCTAATGGAAAATTTTGATATTAAATTAGAAACAATTTTATTTCTTGCATCCGGAACAATAACTCTAGTTTCTTTTACATTATTCATTGTTTTAAATCTAATGAGATATGGAAATTCTTTGGGGTGTAAAAAATAATTAAATGTAAAGTAATTTCTACCAGGCTTTAAAAAGACTTTTAATAGTATATAATTATCAAATATGGAATAGTTGTTTTTTGAAATATTAAAAAGTGGGTTTATTTTATTAGTATTGGTTGATATAGGTATTTTAATACCTGCATCTTTTTGAGGTAGAAGAGGAGAATATGTAAAGTTACCTTTATTATTAATAACCAAATCTTCTGTGAGCCTAATAACTTTATTTTTTTCATCTACCTCAATAATATAATCAAATTTTTCTATTTCTATATTATCCTTAATATTACCTTGTTCATAAACTTTAAAATTTATTTTATTTAAGGTTTCTAATTCTGATTGTTTAAACTTTTTAAAGTAATTAACACCCTTATAAGAAATTGCTAGTTCATAGAATTCTGCACTAGGATATATTTTAACATTTTTAAACTCTAGGGGAGATTTAGTTAATTCGGGCTTAAATGATTTGATTATGAAATTATTGGTTATTGCTGATAATGAAGCATATAAGGGAGCAGTAATTGGTAAGTTTTCTGTTCCATTAATTACTTTGATTTTTAAATTTAAATGTTTAAAGTTTTGTGATTTTTTCATTAATTCAGGAAATGAAAAGAGCTTTAATGTTATTAAAAATAGAACTATGATTTTATATTTCACTTTCTCCTTTTAAGTTAGGTTTTTCTATACTTTGAGATTGGTTAGGATTTTCTGATATGCTTTTTTTGTGTTGGTAATATTTGTAAAATACAAATATTAAAAATAATGTGAATAATGTTCCCCAAAATGCATATTTATATTTACTAATTACAGAAATAATGACTTTTCCATAAATAGCAACAATTAATACTTGAGTAGGAACAGAAATTGTTGCAGCTAAACCATCTATAGATAAGAATTTTTTTAATGGTACTTTTGTCATTCCGCAAGTTAAATGTCCAGGAAACCTAATTCCTGGCATAAATCTAAATCCAAAAATGGCAAAACCACTGTATTTTTGAAATAAAAGGTTAATTTTATCGAATTTTTCTTGTTTTACTTTCTTTTTAAAAAAATTACTATCCATTAGTTTCTGACCAAAGAATCGGCCAATACTATAAACAAGTATATCACTAGATAATACTGCGATTAAGCTTACGATTGCAAGAACATACATATTTATTCCAACTGCATCAGGAGTTGGAGGAGGGTAGGTTTCTGGGAATCGAGCAGTGTATGCAATAAAACCTACTGTTACTAAGGTAAATTCTTCAGGAACTGGTAAACCAAAACTACTAGCAGTCATTAATAATACAATAAGACCATAAACCATGTAAGGTTGATAGGCGTAGTGTGTAAAAGTCTCTGTTAGCCAAGCTTCCATATATTCTCCAAGTAAATAAGAGTATTTATCATTAATAATGAGATAAATCAAGTTGTTTTTGTTTTTATTGTATCAAATTAAATGTATAGAATTTATTTTTAAGAAAAGATTGTACTAAATGGAGTGAATTATAATATGAAATTAACTACTTGATTTTAAAGATAAATATATCAGTTCCTCCTTTACTTGTAAAGGACTCTGTTGTCGATTCAAGGATTATGTTATCTGTAAAATAGCCTGTAAGTAGAATATTGTCACTATTATCTATATTTATCGCTTCTCCGATTTCATCATCATTTCCTCCTATAGTTCTTCCTTGTAGGTACTTACCATTTTTATCTAGTTTTGCTATAAAAATATCATAGCCCCCTAAACTAACTCTTTCTATTTCATCATCAAACTTAATAGACTCCATAAAGTTACCTATTACATATACATTATCTAAATTATCAACAGCAATAGATCCCCCTGTTTCCCATTGAGGTCCTCCAAAGATTTTAGTCCATAAAAAATTACCATTTTCGTCTAGTTTGCTAACAAAAATATCTGCAAGACCATTGCTTTCATAAGCTTCTGTTTCTGTAATGGCTAAACTATCACTAAATGAACCAACAATTAATATATTATCTTCACTGTCAATAATAATATCTTCAACCATATCGTAATTTGTACTTCCTAATGTTTTAGTCCATTGATAAATTCCTGAAGAATTAAATTTTGTTATAAAAATATCAGTATTTCCATTACTTGTATGTTCATCAATGCCATCTGTTGGATTAAAATCAACAGTATTGTTAAATCCTCCTACAATGTAAATATCACCTCTAGAGTTAACTGCAATTGATTCTGCTCCATCCCAATCATCAGAGCCAATAGTTTTAGTCCATAAATATGACATATCGGTTTTAAATTTACTAATAAATATGTCACTTGAATTATTTACACTAGTAAACACATTTCCAGTATAATCAAAATTAAAGTTTACTCTTCCATTAAAGCTTCCTGTTACATATAATGAATCTTTGTCATTAATTGTAATTGAAGTAGGAGAGTTTGTTTCTAGAATAGTTGTTTTTATATAAGAACCCGTATCTGTTAATTTTAATAAAAATGTTTTATCTTTATCTATATCGCCTTGCTTAATATCTAATCCATCACTTGGATCAAAGTCAATGTCTCCTTTATATGTTCCTAGCAAATACAAAAAGTTGTCTTTTAATTCTAAGTCTACTATTTTATTATTATTTAAACTAAAAACAGTCTTTGTCCATAAATATGTACCATCATATTTAATTTTAGTTAAAAAAGAATTGTCTAAATAAGTTTTATAATATCCATTTTTACATTCACATACTCCATTATTACAAATTTCGTCTTCTCTGCAAGGAGTTGAACATTCAAAGTTTAAAACACAATTTAAATCACTGTTTTGGTGATAACCATTTACACATATACATTTATTATTAGCACATATTTCATTTTTTTTGGGATTACAAGCTTCATCACATATATCTTCTATACATTTTTCTATATCATTTCCCTCCCCATCTGTAATTGTTTCTTTATGGAACCCCTTTATGCATTCGCATGTAAGTGTTTTATAATTACATTCTTGATTCATAGTACAAGTTTCTTGACATTGTGTTGTTTCTTTTTTACAAATATGACCACTAGAGTGTATATCAATTCCATTACCTGAATCAAAATCAACATCTCCTTTAAAAGAACCTGCTATATAAATATTATTGTTTTTATCAGGAATTATAATATATCCATATTCAAAGTTTTTTCCACCTATTGTTTGTTTCCATAAAAAAGTTTCTTTTTTAGTACATATAATGCCGTTACCTTCAAAACCATCTTTACAACTACAAATTGGAATGTCATCAACCATCTCACACAATGCGTTTTCAGAACATTCTGTATTTTCACAGTTTTCAATATAATCTCTTGTTTGAGCACATGAGCTAATTAAAAATATGGAAAATAAAACAATAACTACTGATAACTTAGGCATAATCCTCCTCAAAAGATACTTTATTATCTATTAAATACTTAAAAAAGTCAATATGCTATGACATTTAATTGTAATTTGTAATTTAGATTTTTTAAAATTATATTATATCTATTATTTTTGTAACGATTCAGTATAAATTTATTTTTCTCTAATTTTATTTATTTCATTTTCTGATAAACTTGTTAACTGCATAATTTTATTAATATCGGTTTTAGAATTTATTAGGAATTTTACTAAATCTACTATCTAATTTTATTGTTATGTTGATATAGTAACTTATTTTTTACAATATTTTTACTTTTATGTAAAAAGGATTTGACAAATAGGGTAATGGAAATTATCATGAAGTATAGGAGGAATATGTTAGATAATAAGTCTATGGAATATGAAACATTATTAATTTTAGTTGAAAAATTAGAAAATGATAAAAAATTACTAAAGGAAAGGATAGAAAGTTATAATTTATTATTTGATAATTCACCTTTAGGGGTACTTATTTTTAATGATAGAGGTAATATAATAGATGTAAACAAAAACCTTTTAAATATACTAGGGTCTAATTCTGAAAAAGAAACAAAAAAAATAAATATGTTAAATTACTATCCTTTTAAGACCTTGGGGCTAAACAATAAAATACAAGAAGCTATAAGTACTGAAAATATGATTTCAGGAACTTTCTTTTATAAAACAAAGTGGAAAAAAGAAGTTAATCTGAGATATACAATGAAAGCTGTTAAATATAGAGAGAATAAAATTATTATTGCAATAATAGAGGATATCACTTATGAAAAAGAAATTGAAATTGTTTTACATGAGGAACTTCAGAAATTTAAAAAATTATTAGAATTTGATAAGTTTTTACAATCAACGATTAATTTAGATTTAATAATTGATACTATTTTAGTAACATCAACTGCAGGAGATGGATTTAGTTATAATAGAGCATTTTTATTACTTGTTGATAATTCGGGTTTTTTGAAGGGTGTTTCTGCTATAGGGCCAGCAAATAAACAAGATGCAGGTAGAATTTATCAGGAAATAGAAGATAAGCATTTTTCACTAATTGAAATTATAGATAATTATCATTCGAAAAGGGAAAATCTAGACCAAGTTGTAAAATCTATTGTCAATAAAATCTATATTGATTTAAATTATGATAGCTTTTTTAGAGAATTATTTCGCAATCAAAGAGTGATAAGGACAAAAGAAGATAATTTATATCCAGATTTATATATTACTAACTTATTAGATAATGATGATTTAACTTTTATACCAATGGTAATGAATGATAAACCAATAGGTGTATTAATTGTAGATAATTATATTACAAATCAAAAAATTGACAAAGAAAAGTTAAAGCTTATGCAACTATATTCTAATAGAGCTGCATCAGCAATACATAAGGCTCAATTACATGAAAAATTAAATCAAGAAATAACAAAAACTAAATCAACAAATAATAAATTGATGGAAGTAAATAATAAACTATTACAATTTGAAAAAATGGCTGCAATTGGAGAAGTTACATCTGAAATAGCTCATGAAATTAGAAATCCATTGGTTTCAATTGGTGGATTTGCAAATGTTTTATCTGAAAAATTAAGTCAAGATGATGAAAATTATGAACTAATTAAAGTAATTGTTACTGAAACACAAAGATTAGAAAATATTTTAAATAATGTTCTAAATTATGCCCGTATTAATAATTATGAGCCTATTTATAGGCCAATATGTGATTCAATTAACGAAGCAATAAAATTATTAGAATACCAAAAAGTAGAAAAGGAATTAGAGATAGTTCTTATTACAGATGATACTAAGATTGCAATTACTTATGATTATGAAAAGTTTATTCAAGTATTTTTTAATTTAATAAAGAATGCTATGCAAGCATCTCAAAAAGGTGATAAGATAGAAATAATAGTTAATAAAATAGAAAAAAATATTGTAATAAGGATAAAAGATCATGGAACGGGGATAAAAGAAGATAATCTAGATTCAGTTTTTAATCCATTTTTTACAACTAAATCAAATGGGATTGGTTTAGGGTTAAGTATTGTAAAACAAATTATTAATAATCATAATGGAGATATCTTTTTTATTACAGAAGAAAATAAGGGTACTGAATTTATAATAACATTAAAAGAAAGGAGAGACTCATGAAAAAGAGATTGCTGATTGCTGATGATGAAGCAAATATTAGATTGCTTTACAAACTTGCATTTGAAAAAGAAGGTTATGATGTTGAACTGGCAGAAGATGGACTTGAATGCTTGAAAAAAGTTGATAGTTTTAAACCTGATTTAGTAATACTTGATATTAGAATGCCAAGTATTGATGGGCTTGAAACATTAAATCAAATTTTAGGTAAAAATAATTTAATACCTGTAGTTATTAATTCTGCATATTCCTCTTACAAGGATAATTTTATGAGCTGGAGTGCAGATGCTTATGTTATTAAATCAAGTGATTTAACAGAATTGAAAGAAAAGGTGAAAGAACTAATTAATTAATTATAGGAGATGAAATGCATCACAATTTAAGAACTGATAATGTTTTAACATTTATGCTTGCTGGGGGATATGGAAGCAGGCTCTTTCCTTTAACTCAAATTCGTTCTAAACCATCAGTTCCATTTGGTGGTCAATATAGAATAGTAGATTTTTCATTATCTAATTGTATAAATTCAAATTTCAGAAAAGTTTATGTTTTAACTCAGTATAAAAGTCAGTCATTAACAGAACACATAATGGATGGTTGGAACTTTTTATCATCAGAACTTGGTGAATTTATTTCTATAGTTCCGCCTCAATTAAGAGCTAGTGATAAATGGTATCAAGGAACAGCAGATGCAATATATCAAAATATTAATTTACTTGATGTCAGAAAACCTGATTATGTTTTAATTGTTTCTGCAGATCACCTATATAGAATGGACTATAGAGATATGCTTCAAGCTCATATAGAAAATAAGGCAGATATTACAATTGCTGCTCTTGAAGTTCCTAAAGAAGAAGCTAAAGGTTTTGGTGTTATTGGTGCAGATAAAGATAATAAAATAATAGAATTTCAAGAAAAGCCAGATAATCCAAATACTATACCTGGAAAAGAGGATACTTCCTATGCAAGTATGGGAATTTATATCTTTTCAACTAAAGCATTAGTTAAGTATTTATCAAAAGATGCAAAAACTGATAGTAATCATGATTTTGGTAAAAACATTATTCCTGCTATGCTTGAAAATAATGAAAATTTATTTGCTTATTCATTTACTAATGATATTGTTGGTGATGGATATTGGAAGGATGTAGGTACCTTAGATAGTTATTTTAATTCATCTATGGATATTATAAATGGAAATTTTAACTTAAATAAGCCTGATTGGCCAATTTACAGTTATTCTAAGAGAGGTGTTCCATCTATAATAAATAGTTTAAATATTTCTAATACTGTTATTTCTAATTCTTGTAATATAAAAGCAAAAGATCTTGATAGAGTACTGATTTCTAATGGTGTTGTTATGGAAGAGGGTGTTAGTGTAGAAAATTCTATTATTTTTGATGATGTAAAAATAGGAAAAGATGTTAGAATTAAAAATGCTATTATTGATAAGAATGTTACTATAAAAGCGGGAATCCAGATTGGCTATAATGAAGCAGAGGATAAAAAAAGATTTTTAGTTACTGAAAATGGTTTAGTTGTTGTTCCTAAAAATATGGAAGTTATAGAGTAATTTTTTTATTTTCTCCATCGCCATTTTATGGCTGTAAAAACTATCTTTGAATAATAAGGGGCAAGTAATTGCCCCTTTTTTATTAATTTGCTGTATTATTATTTGTCATTTGTGGAACAGATATAATCTTTTATTGATATAATCTCACTACCTTCAAGATCATTAAACTTTATATTACCATCATTATCAAGTCCTTTAAAATCTAACCATGAGTAATAAGAATAGTCACCACTTGGTTCTGTATATACTACATCACTAATCCACCATTTACCAGATGCATGAGCATTATTATCTAAATGATTAAATTCACCCCAATCTTTTGCACAAACAGATAGACCGTTATGATTATTAAGGTCTTCTTTATCAAGTGAACTTGAATTCATTGCACATTTATTATAATGATAATGATGATTAACCACTCCAATCGTATAAGTATCTCTAGAGTCTCCATTAAAGTTTTTAGTTATACCTGGAACAACTTTAAAATAGTTAATAGTATTTCCATCTGTACCACCAATTTTATATTTATTATACATAGCATGGAAATGTGCTTTTGTTCTTGGAACAACGATATTCATTCCAAGAGCCTTGCAACTATTATGAGTATCACTTTTTTCGGTAGATACACCATCTGTGATAGGATAGAATGTATATCCACCACCATCTGTTGTCATGTCACAGTAAGCTATTATTGGTTCTAAAGTTCTATTTTCATCAACATCAATAAGATAATTTCCATCTCCATATGATTTACCTGCATCAATAATCTTTTTACAAGATTTATAGATATGAATGGTATTAGTTTTACAAATATATTTTCTTTTATTTGAGCATTTGTCATCATTGTATTTACCAAAAGCATCTTCTCTGTCTCCTGAATAAATATCTACACAATTTTCTGTTGTATGCCCATTTGGTTCTCCAGTATTCCATTCAATAAAGCCCGTATATGAATCACTTTCATCTGCCCATTTCCAAGAGCCATCTTCTTTAATATCATTAAGAGCAATGAAGTACTTGTCTTGTTTATTTGCAAGTATTGTTTTAATCCAGTCTCTCTCATTTTCATCTTCTATTTGGAGTAAACTGTAACCCATTGAATTACATTTAGTTTTTGCATCAAGCCAGTTTATCTTTTCCTCGCAGAAAAGATATGCTTTCCCGTCATGTTGTTCCAATTGGCAGTTATTATCACAAGCTCCTTCATCAATTATTCCATTATGATTATTATCAGTGCCATCACATACTTCGGGACAGTATTTGGTATTATCGCTATCATCACAATCACATGCTTCACCATAATCATCACCGTCTCCGTTTATCTGGTTTGCATTTGGTACATAAACACAGTTGTCATTACAATCATATACTCCATCATTATCAGTGTCTATATCTACAACTCCGCAACCACAAATACCTAGTTCGTGTTTATCTGGGTCTTCATTACAGGCATCACATGCATTACCATAACCATCACTATCTGTATCAAGCTGTGAATCACCTTCTGCTGCACCATTCTTAACAAACGGGCAATTATCTATATCATCAGTTATTCCATCATTGTCATCATCGTTATCACATGCATCGCCTAATGAATCATCATCTTTGAGTTCCCGCTTTGCATACTCCAACACCCTTGGTTGCCGTGTCACCGGAATAACATTCCTGAGTTTCCCCCACTTTACATTCTCTGTCTTTGGGAGTATCAGCCTCAGAACATGAGAAAATTAAAAATAGTAACGATATAAGAATTAAATACTTATACATTTTCCCTCCTAAAAAAAAATATAATTTACATGCGATACAAATAATTATATATTAAATTACAACTATTAGCAAATTTTCTTGATATTATTTTATTAAATCTTATAATAGGAGGGTATATTTTAATTTTAATATATTTGAGGATTAAATAAATATGAATGCCAAAATATTTTTTACAATTTTTATAACTGTATTTTTAGCAGAACTTGGAGATAAAACACAATTATCAACCATGTTGTTTGCATCAGACAAACAGGTTAGCAAATTGACAGTATTTTTTGCAGCTTCTTTGGCACTTATTGTTGCAACGGCGATAGGGGTATTGATTGGAGCTTTATTGTCAAATTATATAAACGAAAAGTACTTGAATTATATTGCGGGGATAGGTTTTGTTATTATTGGAATAGTAACAATTGTTAAAGCGTGATTTTTTTGTTTATATTCTCCTATTGTTTTTTAGTAATTTAACTTAAATAATATTAAAAAAGAAAAAAAATACAAATATAATTTTTTTTTCTTGCTTTTTTTATGTAAAGATGTTAAAAGTACTAAGTTATTACAAAAAAAATGATTTTTATCATTGTAATAGCAAGTTTATGTTTTATTATTTCGTAAGAACGAGGAAAAGATGTCAGAACAAGTTAAGGGAACTGTAAAGTGGTTCAATGAAGAGAAAGGGTATGGTTTTATCGAGCAAGAAAATGGAACAGATGTATTTGTTCATTATTCTGCAATTAACGGAAGTGGTCGTAGAACTTTAGCTGAAGGCCAAAGTGTAACACTTGATGTTGTTGATGGTAAAAAAGGTCCACAAGCAGAGAATGTAACTCCTTTATAATTAATATATTTTAGAAGTTATAAAAAAAGCAGGATTTTAATCCTGCTTTTTTTTTGTCCAAATTTTATTCAATACCAAATAATTCAACTCCACTTTCTAAAGTATCACCTTCGTTTACAAAAATTTTATTTATGACTCCATCGTAGGGGGCCTTCATTTCGTTTTCCATTTTCATGGCTTCCATAATCATTATTGCTTCACCTTCTTTTACTTTATCACCAACGGATTTTAGTAATTTAACAATTTTTCCTGGCATAGGAGAATCAATAACAACAGGCCCTCCTGCATTTAAGGCTCCTGTGGAAGAAAGCCTTCTTATAGCTTTTTCATCTAGAAAATCAAATGAATACTCTTTGCCATTACTGTATAATTTTATGATATTATTTTTAATTGTATATGTTAAATGTCTAAATTTATTATTTTTTTTAAATAACAATACATTTTTGGAGATAAAATCTAGGTTAAAACTATTAATATTATCATTATTTATAACTTCATATAAATTTCCTTTATTTTTTAGCTCTATATTTTGATATTCTCTTCCTTGTTTTAGTTTTAATTTCATATTAATTCCCCATTCTACCATTAAGTTTCCAATTACTTTGCTTTGCTACAATTAAAGTATTATCTTTTTTTCTATTATTCATAAAAACAGCAGCTGCAATTTCTTTTAGTAATTCTAATTCTTCTTTATCTTCTTTAAAGAATTTATAACTATATAATTCCCAAAAATGAGTATCGTAATTTCCGGTTAAGAATACATCGTGATTTAGAATCTCAAAAAATAATGGTATATTTGTTTTAATTCCTACGATTTTATAGTTTTTAAGTGCTGTAATCATTTTTTTAATAGCAGAATCTCTATCTTTATCATAAGTAATTAATTTAGAAATCATTGGATCATAAAAAATAGGAACATCGCTTCCTGAATCAACTCCGGTATCATTTCTAATTCCTTTACCTTTTGGCTCTTCTAAGTATTCTATTTTACCAGGAGAAGGAGCAAAGTTGTTTTCTGCATCTTCTGCATAAATTCTGCATTCTATTGCATGACCTGTTTGTGTTATTTCATTTTGTTTTAAAGATAATTTTTCTCCCATCGCGATTTTTATTTGTTCTTTTACTAAATCTATGCCAACAACCATTTCTGTAATGGGGTGTTCTACTTGTAATCTTGTATTCATTTCTAAGAAATAAAAGTTTTTATGTTTATCAACTAAAAATTCTATAGTTCCTGCACCTTCATAATTACAGGAAAGAGCTGCATTTTTAGCAATTTCCCCCATTTTAACTCTCATTTCATCATCTATAAAAGGAGATGGACTTTCTTCTATTACTTTTTGATGTCTTCTTTGTATAGAACACTCTCTTTCATACAAATGAATGACATTTCCGTATTTATCTGCTAAAATCTGAAACTCTATATGATGAGGCTCTTCTAAATACTTTTCTATATAAACAGTATCATCTCCAAATGAAGATAGTGCTTCTCTTTGAGTCATATTTAATGCACTTTCAAACTCATTTTCATTGTGAACAATTCTCATTCCTTTACCGCCACCACCTGCAGAGGCTTTTAACATTATTGGAAAACCTACTGTTTTAGCTACTTCAATAGCAACATTAACATCTTTAATTGCTTCTGTTGTTCCAGGAACAGTAGGTACTCCATAAGCTTCAACTGTTTTTCTTGCAGTAATTTTATCTCCCATCATATTTATTGATTTAGCAGAAGGGCCTATAAAAATAATTCCTTCTTTATTTAGTCTTTCTGAAAAATGTGCATTTTCTGAAAGAAAACCATAACCAGGGTGAATTGCATCTGAATTTGAATCTTTTGCTACTTTAATGATTTTTTCTATTTTTAAATATGATTCATTAGATGGACTTGCCCCAATATGATAAGCTTCATCAGCCATTTGAACATATTTTGCATTTTTATCAGCATCGGAATAAACAGCAACAGATAAAATTCCCATTTCTTTAAGGGATTTTATAACTCTAACAGCAATTTCACCTCTGTTTGCAATTAATACTTTTTTAATTTTTCTAGTTTTTTCCATTTAACCCCCTTTAGTTTTGCTTATGATACAAAAAAGTAATTATAATATCAAGATATTTTAGTTTTTAATAGATTTTAATCTTTTAAAAATTTTGGAACTCAAATTTTTTGAAAAATAATGATATATTAGTCAATAACTACATTTTTAAGACTTAGACTTAAAAATCAAGCGAAAACAAATTTATTTGGTTGAGCGTTTTAGGCAAAACTTTGGTTTGCCTAAATATAATAATTATTGCCAACTATCAAGATATTTTTTTTGCTCATCAGTTAGTTCATCTATTTCAACGCCCCATTCCATAAGTTTCATTTTAGAAACTTCAAAATCTATTTCCATAGGGACATTGTACAGTTTTTTATCTAAATCTTTAGCCTTTTGGGCTAGGTATTCAGCACTTAAAGCTTGTAAGGCAAAACTCATATCCATAATTTCAGCGGGATGACCATCTCCTGATGCTAAATTAACAAGCCTTCCTTCTGCAAGTAGATTAATTACACGACCATCAGGCATAACATAACCGGTAATGTTTTTTCTCATTTCTTTTATTTCAACACTCATTTCTTCAAGGTCAGGTTTCCATATTTCAACATCAAAATGCCCAGCATTAGCTAAAATTGCTCCATCTTTCATGTATTTAAAATGTTCACTAGTAAAAATTTTAAAATTTCCTGTTAATGTTATAAAATAATCCCCGATTTTAGCAGCTTCAACTGATTTCATTACTCTAAAACCATCCATAACAGCTTCCATTGCTTTAATAGGGTCTATTTCTGTAACTATTACATTTGCCCCTAATCCCCTAGCTTTTAACGCAACTCCTCTTCCACACCAACCATATCCCGCAACGACAACATTTTTACCTGCAACAATTAGGTTAGTGGTTCTCATTATCCCATCCCACACTGACTGACCTGTACCATAACGGTTATCAAAAAGATATTTGCTGTAGGCATCATTAACCGAAATCATAGGAAACTCTAGAACTCCTTCTTTTTCCATTGATTTTAGCCTTACGATACCAGTTGTTGTTTCTTCACTTCCTCCAATAATATTTTCAAGTAATTTCCTGCGACTTGTATGGACTAACTGTATTAAATCTCCTCCATCATCAATAATTATATCAGGTTTTATGTCAAGTACCATGTTTAGATGTTCAAAATATTCTTTTTCACTTATTCCATGAATAGAATAAACGCTCATTCCTGATTTTACAAGAGCTGCCGCAACATCATCTTGAGTTGAAAGGGGATTACTGCTTGAAATACTTACTTCTGCACCTCCAGCTTTTAAAACTTTTGCTAAATAAGCTGTTTTGGCTTCTAAGTGTATTGCAATAGCTATTTTTTTATTTTTGAGTGGTTGTTCTTTTATAAATCGTTCTTCTATACTTCTTAAAACAGGCATATTTCTTTTTACCCATTCTATTTTCTGTTCTCCGCTTTTGTATAAATTAATGTTTTTAATTACAGATCCTCTCATATTTTCTCCTAAAATCATGAATTAGTTTATAGTTTAATGTATATTTAAGTAATTAGTCAATAAAAGTCAGAAATTTAAGATGCAATTTTAAATAAAGTTTTTGATTTTAGCATTATTAGTTTTTTATTAAATGGAATTGTATTTATCTCCAAATTAATTTTACCATCTTTTTTTTCATAAGCATATCCATTAAACTTATACTGCTTAGCACCTTGTTTAATAAAAATATCAAATTTTTCCATGTTTACCTCATAAAAGTTATAGCTTTCATAAAGCAATTATGTTTCCAAATTAAAATAGACCTAAGAACTTTTTCTTTATTTTGACATTAGATTGTTCTTTCCAAGGAGTCCAAAAGGTATTTTCATTTAAAGGGTCTAGTTTACTTTTTGGTTTTAATATTTCCCATATAACATCCCAGCCTGGAAAGCCACCTATATTTCTATCATCAATAAACAAATCTGCATTTAATTTTCTGCTAAATGTATTGTCATAATTTTCATTTTTAAAGTTACTATTTACTGCATAAAATTCAATACCGTTTTTTTTACAAAATTCAACGGCCTCATCAAGTGGTTTTCCATGACGGAATGTCCATAATATAAGTTGATGACCAGCTTTTTGAAGAAGCTTTAATGTTTCAAATGCGAATAATTTGGTCGCACCAATTTGTGGGTATTCATGGTCTACTATTGTTCCGTCAAAATCAATTGCTATTTTCATCAAACACTACCTTGTTTCTTCCTGTTTCCTTTGCTTTATAAAGAGCTTTATCAATTCTTGCTATAAAATCATCTATATTTTCTTTTTTATTTCTGAAAGCACAACCAAAACTTGCTGTAATCTTATAATTACCCATTGGAAAATCAAATTTTATTTTTGCAATTTGATTTCTGAGCCTTTCTGCAAATTTTACAATATTAATATCTGTTCCTATAGTAAAAAGGATAAATTCTTCTCCTCCAAATCTAATTGGAATATCTGATTTTCTCGCAGAATCTAAAACAACTTTGGCAACTTTTTTTAAAACGATATCCCCTTGAATATGTCCAAATGTATCATTTACATTTTTAAAATGATCTATGTCAAGTATTATTCCACCTATTTTTATAAGGTCATTTCTATCATTTTGAAAAAAATAATTACTCATTATATCTGTCATATAAATACGGGTAAATAAATTAGTCAAGGGATCTCTTATAGAGCGTTCGTATGTCTTGATTCTTTCTTTATCCATTTGTCTGTAAATTAATTCTCTTTCTATTGCAACCTGCAATGGAAGTTTAATTTGTTCTGTAATAATTTCAAGTATTTCATAATTTTCAAGTGATTTCAAATCTATGGTTATTACCGCTGTAGGATAGGTGTTTTTCTCTAAATATATGGGATAAACATAATTATTTGTTTCCTTGCAAAAATATAAATTAGGTTTTTCCATTGTACTGTCAAAACTAAATAATTTAATTATTCTTAAATCAATACTGTTGTTTTCCAGTGTAAGACCTCTGTACTGATTATGTATAGAATAAAGTATTATTTCATCAGTATCTTTTATATAAAAATTTATATTTTTAATTTGTATTTCTGATTCAATAATAGACAATAAGCCCTTTACAACATCTTTAAAATCTCTGTATAAAACCATTGTTTTAGTAATATCTTTTAATATTTGATTTAATTTTACAATTTTAGTTATATCTGTTGTCTTTTTAGTTAATAAGTATAGTCCACAATCAAGAGTTTTTAAATTTGAAATCATATAATTTATTAATTCTTTTTTTATTATTGAGCCATGTTGAGGTAATATTATTTCTACAGGGTATCTTTCTATTTCACTCATTGCATATTGCAGAATATCATTACTTGGCATATAATGTTGATGAAATGGTTTCATTGATTCAAAATATGATTCATCTTTTGCAAATAATGAAAATTCATCTGTAATGCCACCAAATAAATCAGATGAAAATAAAACTTTTGTTTTATGGTCAAATGTTACAAATGCACCTGGAAAATGAGCATATGGAGTAAAAATGAATTCAAGTGTTCTGTCTGATAATTCAAGCTTCCATTTCATTTTTTCAATAAGCATATAGTTTAAATTCTTTAAATCATAATGCTTAATTAGCATTTCTGTACGCCAATGAGTTAAAATATAGGCATCTTTTCTGTATATTATTTGGTCTATGAATGGTAAAGAACCGGTAATGTCTGGGTCTTGATGGTGAATAATAAAGTATTTTATATTTGAAAATGGTATTATCTCCTCTATTTTTTTAAAAGTTTCAGGAAATGTTATTTTTGAGCCTATGTCAACTAAAACAGAGTTTTTTCCATTTTCTATTAGGTAAGTATGACATTGAAAAGGGTCATTTTCAATTTTACTTCCTACCCACCAAACTTTATTTGCAACTTCTATTGCATGGTTAAAATTCATATTTGCCTCTAGTTAACTATATTTGGATTATATATGAAATTATTATGAATATTTACAATATTTGATGAAGGTATTAATATTTTAACTCCTCTACTAGGTACAAATACATTTATTGCATTATTTGAAACAGTAAAATCATCATTAGAGTCTTTATCATTAAATACATTTTTTAAACTTCCTGATAAACTTGTTGTGATTGCCGTTGTTGCATCAGATTCACTAAAATTTAGCACAACAAGAGCTTTTTTGCCCATAGCAGTAACCCTTTCAAAAGCAAAAATGCCATCTCCATTAGTAGAAGAATAAACTATTTTAAAATTACCTTTTCTTAATGGTTCATAGGCTTTTCTTAGTTTTATTAACATTTGTATTAGTTTAAAAGTAGTATTTGTTGTATCAAAATTGCTTGGAGTCATATCTTCTCTGTTTGCAGGGTCATTTCCTCCTTCAAAATTTTGCTCTGTCCCATAGTAAATACAAGGGATTCCATCTATTGTTAATTGATACATTAAAGCCACATGTAAAGTTGACATGGGTGTTTTACTTTCTGTTGGTGGTGTCCAAAGCCATCTACCAACATCATGATTATCCAGAAAATTAACCAATAATGATGTAGGATAAACTCCATGTGTAGTTTTTACATCTTCACAATTACCAGTATTGTCATGGCAGTAATAACTCATTCTTCTATCATATAGATTTTTTAATTCCTCTGTTTGAGCACCATGTTTTACAACTCCCTCAAGAGCGAATTTTTGAGGGAAATAAAAAGTACTATCTAGTTCTTGATTTTTAGTATAAGAGCCTACTAATTCATCATTACCATCAAAAACTTCTCCAAACATTAAAAACTTTTCTTTTCCAATATTTTTAGTATACTCTCTTATTTCTTTTGCAAAATATTTCCAAAATTCATGTTCAACATGCTTAACTGTATCTATTCTGAATCCATCGAAGTCTGCAACTTTAATCCAATATTTAAAAACATCAGTTAAAGCTTTTCTAACATCATCTCTTGTTGTATCTAAATCCTTTAATCCACCAGGGAAATCTCCTTTTTCTGATTGTAAAGTCATATAGGCTCTGCATTCAAGGTCATTCCACCACCAACCTGTCCAGTTTGGGTCTTTCTTTATAAATTTACATGCTTCATTTTCATAACGCCATACTGTTACACGCCCTTTTCTGTTATACCAATCTTTATTTTGGAATTCTTTAGGCATAGGAGGAATTCTATTTATGCTTGGAACATTCATCCAAATTATATTTGCTTTTTTGCTTTCTCCAAGAGAAGAAAATGCCTGAACACCCCTAGAATCAAATTCTGGATCCCATTCGCTGGTTCTTGTTAATGGAGAAGGGAAGTCGTTATTACTAGAGCCGTAAGCTTGGCCATTTCCTCCAATTAAGTAATCATCTGGTTGGTTGTTACCATTGATATCATAATAAAATAATTGACCAATATGGTTTGCAACAATATCTAATATAACTTTAATGCCATTTTCATGTGCCACTCTTACCATTTCACGCAATTTGGCAATATTACCAAAATGTGGGTTTACTTTTTTAAAATCCTGAGTCCAGTATCCATGATAACTGTAAAAACCAGCATCTTCCTCTAAGTTTTTAACAACAGGAGAAATCCATATTGCTGTAATTCCTAGTTCTTTTAAGTAATCCATTTTGTCAATGATGCCTTGCCAATCTCCCCCGTGGTAGTGACCTGGTTTTGTAATATCAACATTTAGGTTGTTTGAAGTGTCTCCATCATAAAATCTATCGGTTAGTACTTGATAAATAATTTCATTTCTCCAATCTTCAACATTTGATGTGATATTTGTTTTACCACTATCTTCGATATTAATACAGCTTATTATTAAAAATGATATTAGTATTATAAATAAAAATTTCACAGCTACTCCTAAAATTTGACAATAAATTATATTAACTATTGATTTCTATGTCAAGATTTTTCAGTTTTTAAATGCTATATGTTTCAATTTGAAACGATATGTGTTTTTTTGAAACATATATCCTATTTTATCTTAAGGAAAGATTATTGCAATAAAAGAATTATTTTGGAGAATTATGTTGAATTATATATATAAAAAATATGAAAATGCCTTTAAGGAGATATTTACAAAAGAGGAGTATTATGAATATCTCATTTATTCTGCTAAAAATATGACTAATTATAAAAAATATATGGGTAAATATAAAACTTATGAAGAATTTATTATTGATATCATTAATAATCAGATACCGCCATATTTTTTAGGTTTAAAAGATTATTTAAATCAATTCATAAATAAAGAATGGGAGTATATAAAAAAAAATAATATAAAAATCTTACATATTAATAATCCCTTTTATCCTAAAAGATTAAAGAAAATTAAAAATGCACCTAAATTTATCTTTTATAAAGGAGAATTAACTTTATATCTTAAATCTATTGCTGTTGTTGGTACTCGTAATTATAACAGAGTGGGGGAGTATTTAACTATGAGTTTTACAAAAGAAATAATTAACAATAATATTAATATTGTATCTGGTAGTGCAAGAGGAATTGACACTATTGCTCAAAAAGAAGCATTAAGGAATGGAGGAAATATCATTATTGTTACTGGAGTTGGTTTAGGGGCTTTTCTTGAAACCTATCAGGGAAGAGAATATTTAAAAAAAGAAAATAAAGTACTCTTTTTAACGGAGTTTCCCTTGTTTTTTAAAGGAAATAAGCAGTCATTTCCCATAAGAAATAGAATAATTGCAGGTTTAGCTCTTGCAACGATTATGATACAAGCACCAATTAAATCGGGGGCGTTATATACTGCAAATTATACTCTATTACAGAATAAGCCACTTTTTATACCTATGGGGGAGTATTTTAATAATAATTTTGATGGAAATTTAGAATTTTTAAAAAGATGTAAATATGAAGAGAATATTTATTTATTGATTGATATTAAAACTATATTAAAAATACTAAAAATTGAAAACTCTAATAAAAATAAATACAAAAAATTAAAATTTAGGGATTTTTCTAATATTAGTAAAAATGAAATAGAAATTTTGTCATATATTCAAAATATTTATCCTGAATCTGTATATTTTGATAAACTATTTACTCAATACAATTTAAAAAATAAAGTATCCTTGATGAAGTTTCAAAGTAAAATATTTAATTTAATGATTAATGATTTTATAGACGAATTACCAGGAAAACGGTATATTTATAAGGAGTAATTGTATTTCAAGAGAGTTATTTTAGAGTTTAGTAGTTTTTAATTTAATTCATCAAGGTTTTTAATAGGTTTAGGCATGTTAATTTCTTTTTCTATTGAAAAAATATCTTTTAGTCCACTACCCGTTAGTAAGATAAGAATTTCTCTGTCATTAACTCCTATTTTTTTCCATTTTTTCATTCCTGCATAAGCTGTTACAGCTGCTGGTTCTGCAAATAACCCATAATCCTTACCTAATTCTAATGATGCATCTAAAATTTCCCTATCATTTACTAAAATAGTATCTCCTTGATATTTTAAAATAAACTCCTCTGCCATATAAAAATTTCTAGGGATATCAACAGATATACTGTCTGCTATAGTTGTACTTGGAGTTAAAGTAAATTCATCTTTACCTATATTTTGAACTAGATTTCTACTTCCTTCAGATTGAACCATTACTATATTAGGCATTTCTTTTATTAGCTCTAGTTTTAATAAATCTTCAAGCCCTTTGTATAGTCCACTTATGATAACTCCATCTCCCGTAGCAACAAATATATTGTGTGGAATTTCTTTATTCATTTCTTTAAATTGAAAATATAGTTCTATTGCAACACTTTTTTTACCTTCCACTGTAAATGGATTATAGCCCGTATTTCTATTGTACCAGCCAAATTTTCTACTTGCTTCAATAGATAATTCAAAAGCATCATCATAAGTACCGTCTATTGGTATAATTTTACCTCCATAAAGCCCTGATTGTAATAATTTTGCTTTTGGTGCAGTTTTAGGAACAAAAAGTATTGATTTTATTCCCTGAGAAGCACATATTCCTGCTAGTGATGATGCTGCATTGCCTGTTGAAGCTGTAATGATTGTATCTATATTATTTTCTTTTGCATAAGCAACTACAAGATCTGATGCCCTGTCTTTAAATGAAAATGTTGGGTTTAGAGCATCAAATTTAAAGTAGATGTTATTCATTTTATATATGGGGGTATTTCCTACTTTGAGTGGAGATAAAGATTCAAGTGAATTTATTGGCCATATTTTTATTATATCTTCTCTCCGTTTGAAATTCTCCTTAATTTCATCATAATTATAAATTACTTTTAATATACCTTTAAGCCTTTTATCTTTAGCGTTTTCCAAGTCACATTTTGGGCATAGATACTTTACTTCATCTTTTTGATACTTAGTTTTGCAGTTGACACATTCAAAATAATATTTTTCAGTCATTTCTTTCTCCATTTATTATTTTTCCAATTTTTAAAAAATTAACATTTAATGCTTTATTTAAGTCATCAAGATATTCATGTATATTTTCTTTTGGCGGTAAAAATTCAGAAATATCTAGTCTAACCCCTTTATTTCTACCATTTTCTTTTGCATAATACAATGCTAAATCTGCAATTATAATTGCATGTTCTAAGTCTATGTAATTAGGAGTTTGATTTAAAATAGGATAACTTACATATCCAATAGAGCAAGATTTTTTAATTGTTTTTTCTCCTGAAAGAACTTTAAAATTATGACAGTTAACTTCTGTTAACAATTTATTACAATAAATATCTAAATAATCTTTTTGGCAATTTTTCAATATTATCAGAAATTCTTCGCCTCCCCATCTTATTATTGCATCACTTCCTCTAGTAGTTTTTTTAAAAACATCTGCTAACTCTTTTAAAACTATATCTCCACTATCATGTCCATATTTGTCGTTAACAAGTTTAAAATGGTCTAAATCAACCATAAAAATACCCATTACATTGTTGTTGTTATCTCCTTCTCTTTTAGGGTTATTTAAAGTTGATAATTTATTTTGTATAAAATTATTAATTTCATCTTTTAAAACAACTTTAAAGAAATACCTGTTTCTTAAGCCTGTTAAAGAATCACTTAAGGCCATTTCTTCTAGTTTTTTATTTGTTTCGTATAACTCTTTAGTTTTTTCATTAACTTTTTGTTCTAATAATTTATTTGCTTTTTTTATTGAGGATATTCTATATTTTATAATAATGAATATAATTAATGAAAATACAATAATTGTAATAGTTATAAATGAACCCTTTTTATAAAATGGAGGGATAACTTCAATATTAATTTCTATATTATTTTTTGATAAAATTTGTTTACTGTTTTTTCCTTTAATCATTAAGGTGTATTTTCCTGGTTTTGATGTTGTAAAAACTAATCGATTACTTGTTGTAAAGTCGCTCCAATTGTTAGTAAATCCGATAATTCGGTATTGATATGTGTTTTTATTAGTATCTAAATAATCTATTATTGAAAATTTAAATGTAATTATATGATTATCATAATTTATTTTTAAGTTTTTAGTTTCTGAAATATTCATATCTTTATTTTTGTAGTTTTTACCGTCTATTTTTATTGAAATCAAGCTAATGGAAGGCTCTTTTTTATTTATTTTTATTTTATTTGAATTAAATAATATTGCACCTTTTTTACTGCCAAAGCAAATTGTATTATCGTTTTTTAGGGAATAGGCATTTTCATTAAATTCATCAGTAAATAAACCATCTTTCTTGTCAAACTGAAATAATTTTTTGTCCTTAAATTTAACCCAGAAAATTCCTTTTCCTGAAGAAAACCATATATCATGATTTTTATCAACAATAACACTAATTAAAACTTTATTATTTAATCGTTTTAGAAAATCAAATTCAATAAATTTCATTGTATTTAAATCAAATATAATATAGCCAGCTTCTGTTGCACCCCATATATAATTATTAAGTGAATCATAGGAAATGGAATATATAGAATTATTAATAGCAAGTGATTTATTTTTGAATTTTTTGGTATAATTTTTAAATTTTTTATTTTTATATAAAAATAAGCCACCACCATAAGTTGCAATCCACAGGTTTTTATTTCTATCTTCAATAATATCTCTGATTTGATTGCTTTTTAGGGTACAGTTATTTCTTAAAGTATTTTTAAATATTTTGAATTTATTTTCATTTTTTAAATATAAATTTAAACCTGCATCATAAGTTCCAATCCAAATATTATTTTTACTATCTTTAAATAGTTTTGAAATATAGTTACTCGTCAAACCTGGTATTATTTTAGATTTTTTATTAATATTTGTAAAGGTTTCGTTTTGGGCATCAAAAATTTCAATACCTGCACCATAAGTTCCAAGCCATTTTGTTTTGGTATCAATATCAATAATTGATGTTGCATTTGATTCACTCATTGAGAATTTATTATTATCAGAGTGTAAATATTTTTTTATAAAATTATTATTATTATCGTAAATTGTAAGGCCATTAGTGGTACTAACCCAAAGATTTTTGTTCTTATCTTCATAGATATTCCATACAACATCATCTATTAATGAATTATTATTGTTTTTATCATGAAATAGGTATTTAACAGGCAATGTATTTTTATTAATTTTAATTAAACCTTTACTTAAGGTTCCTATCCATATTAACCCCATTTTATCTTTAAAGATTGAACGGACATGTATATTTTCTAATCCTTTTATTGTGTCAAATTTATTTTTTGTTATATCATATATAAATAATCCTTTTTCTGTTCCTATCCATAAAAGATTACTAGTAGTTTCAAAAAATAATTTTCTTATTAAGCTTTCTTTTAATATTTGATTATTTTTTTTTCTAAAATATAAAGCTTTATTTGTATTTTTTTGTAAGTCAATTACATTTAATGCTCCATCTCTTGTTCCTACAAAAAGTTTATTATTGTTATCTCCAGTAATCCATTCTATATTTTTTCCTTCTATTTTTATATTATATTTAATAAACTTGTTTTTTGGGTAATCATATCTGGTTAATATCCCACTTCCTTTAGTTGCAATCCATAGGTTATGCCTATTGTCTTCATAAACCATTCTTATATAATTACTTGTTATTGTATTTTTGTCTGATTCACGGTGTAAATAATGTTTTATTTCTTGAGTTTTAGGGCTAAATCTTTTAAGGCCTTTTCCATTAGTCGAAATCCAAATGTAACCTTTACTGTCTTTAAAAATATTTCTTATGTGTTTTCCTATAATTTTATCTTTTTTTAAAGCGATATTATATCTATTAATTTTTAGGGTATTTATATTTATTTTGTTTAATCCTCCATCAAATAAACCAACCCATAGGTTATCTGATTCTTCTTCGTATAATAATGAATAAACACGGTTTCCTGAAAGACTATTAGTGTTTTCTCTGTTATAATTAAATTTTTGAAAATTATATCCATCATATTTATTTAATCCATTAAGGGTTCCAATCCACATTAAACCATATTTATCTTGTAATATTGTATTAACTGTACTATTGGAAAGCCCATCTTCTGTTGTTATTATTTTATATGTAAAGTTATACTCAGCATATAAAAGACTTGATAAAAAGATGCTTATTAAAATAATATATTTCATATATAACTCCAACAATTATTTATTTTAATCTAAATTTGTTTATATATCAATATTTTTTTCTTATTTTAAGAGTTTATATGATTTTAATTTGCTTCAAGAAAATTTATTAAATCTGTTCTTGCCTGAGTGGTAACGGCTGGAGATTTGTTTATCATTATAAATGAATGCCAAAATAGTTTACTAGGGTCATAATCATCTACTTGATATTCTTTGAATAATGCAGGGTTTTTAGCATTTGTTAACGGATTAATTAATCCAAGTTTAATGCCTAAGTCATCTGTTGTGAAATTGGCAACTACTGGATCACCAAGTGATTTTTGTATTAAAATAGGTAAACCTATCTTGCTGTAGTTGATAGGGTCGGCAGGGTCAAGTACTAGCTGTGCTAAATACATGAAATCATCGAGTTCTTTGGAGTCTTTGCTCATTCCCATTGCTTCAAATACAGCAAACAGATTGCCACTAATAGATTCTTTGGTATTCATTATTATATTGGTGAGTCCACCACCAGCTGAAACAAGAGATGCTGATTTTATTGAATCATCAACAGATATGAATATATTTCCTATTATTGTTCCTAAGGAAAATCCAAAGTATTTAATATTATTATTATCAATGTTTGAAAATTTTATATCATTATTCAAATTATGAAAATCTACAAGTTTTAAGTTTGCCGTTAGTATCGTTTGTTCTATAACGGCCTGTCTTATTAAATCTCTTGTTCCAAAGAGGTTTAATCCTAAAAATCCTTCTCCAGAATCATCTGGGACACCATCTGGTATATTTCTATTTAAAGCAAAGTTATCTTTTAAATCTATTTCTGGATGTAAACTTCTTACTCCATGAAGTGGTAAATCCATTGATATAACAATATATCCCTTTTCTGTCAAAGTATTTAATATTGGTAAAACTTCCTCTTTTGAATCATTTATACCATGCTGAAATATAATAACTTTATTATTATTCTGAATTTGTCCTGTTTCATCAGGAAATGCAATTAGAATAGGTATTTTTCTAAAATCAGATGGTTGCAGTGCTCCAGAAAGTTTATTTTTATCAAAAACATATTGATCTGTAAGCATCCATGGAGCTAAAAATTCAGCTTCAACTATTTTGGATACATGTTCAAATGATTGTGTCCCGCCTTGCATCCAGTAATTGTTTAAGTAATTGTTATAATGAGTAGAAATTTCAGAATTATCAATTACTGTTTTGATTGCAAGAGTATTTTTAGGAATATTATCACTTATTTTCATACCTAAAATAATATTTTTCATGTCTTGTGTAACCGTTTGGGTTGTTACTGTCCACATCATTGCAATGTTATCCCGGTTTAATCCAAGGCCTCCATCAGTTAAAGGAATTTCAAGGGCCTTGTAAGCGGTATCAAATTGTGTTCTTGCTCCTTCGAGCATGTTAAGTGTTTCAGCATCATAATTAGCAAGCGCTAAATATTTTGGAGATCCATCCTCATTTAATAACGACTCTCTTTCACTCATCAATGAAAATGTTAAGGATTTAACTAGTTCTTCCCCAGCTTTTCCTTTTACTTCATTTGTTAAAACAACTAAGTATTTTGAAGATTCATCCCAGTTTCTAAGGAGAGGTTTAATTTTTAATGTATTCCATGCATCATTAAAAGTTGCTTCTATTAAAGTTGGGATTGCTGTTGGATTACCCTGTTCATCAATACCTAGTTTTAAGACTAATAAATTGGGGATTTCACCGTTTGGTATGTTCGTAATATTGGTATTTACTGTAGAAATATCTAAGGCGTTACTTAATGTTAATGAAAATTCTTTTGAAGTACTCCAGCCATCAAGTGTGTTTATTCCTTCTATTAATGCTTTCATTGGGTCATTATCTTTGACAGGTAAGTTTAAATGATGGCTAATTTCTTTGCCGTTTTCATCATATTCGTAAGCCGTTATAAAGTCAGATGGGAGGGGCGCTTCTGTTGCTTTTTCACAACCAGGAAAATCATTAGCTTGAAAGCAAGGAATAATATAGTTTTCTCCAAAAGTAACACTCCAAAACATTATTATATCATCTCTTTTGATATTTGCTATAGATTCAACAGTATCTAAACTATCTTTATATTTTAATCTTAACATTTCAAGACTTTGTGCGTCAGATAATTTACCTTTAAATACTTCTTTTAAAGATGATAAAACTGTTGTCATTTCTGCATCAACAAATAAAGAATCTTTCATTTTTGCAAAAAAAGTAGCACCAGATGCAAAAACTTCTTCTCCTAAATGATTTTTAACTCCTTTTTTTATCACAATAAAGTAACTACTATTAAAATCCCATTTACCTGATTTTGGGGATATAAATATTCTAGAAGTATCCTTTACTCCATCTTGAAGTTCGTTATCGTATGAAATATTAAAATCATCACTTGTAAGTACTGATACACCATTGGATTCCTGTTTTAAAATTAGGATATTATCTTTTACTGTGTTTATATCTAATGGATCACTAAATTTTAATGAAAACTTAGTTTTGTTTGATATGTTTAAATGTGTATTTGCAGGTAATGCCAAACTCATTAAATCTGATGGCAAGGGTATTTGATCATCTTTACAAGCTGATAAATTTTCTTTAAAACATGCAACAGGTTTTTCAAATTTAAAAGACCATAATAAAAGAACATCAAAACGGCTTATTTTTAATAATTTACCCAATAAATCTAATTGAGGAGCTAATTCATCTCTTAATGCTTGCAATGTTTGTGCATCTTTATCGCTTAATGCTTCAATTACTGATTTACCCTCTTTGTTGATTAAAGGAAATTCAGAGATTGCAAGAAACCAAGCCTTAGATTTACCAAAAATTAAATTGTCTTGAGATTTAATACCATTAAGCAAAATTACAACATAGGTTGATTTAGGATTCCAACTTCCTGTTGAACTTGAAATTGCAAGAATACTTTGATCTTCATTACCTTCAGAGTCTTTGAAATAATTAATCACATAGCTGTTTTCGGGTAAAACATTATTATCTTCAAGTATAATTATATTTTTAGAATTTAAAGATTCTTTTTTTATTTTATCCCCAAATTTAACAATAAAAGGAGTATGAGGGTCAATATTAACGGTTAAACCTTTAGGTAATGCTGCTTCCATATAAGATGATGGCATGGGTACTCTGTAAGCTTCATTTCCACATTCTGGAGTTATTTCATTGAAACAAGCTACTGGGTTGTTTTCTATTTTAAAAGCTTCTGGTTCTGACCAAACATTACAGCTTGCTATAAATATTACTAAACTTATATATATAATATATTTAAATATAAAAAAATTATTCATTTAAACCTCCATTAAAATTTTGCATTAAAACCTAGAATATATAAACCACCTGATTCATCTGCAAAACCAAATTCCCTATTTTTATTATTTAAGATATTTCTTGCATTAAAATAAAAAGATGCTCTATTGGTAACATCGTATGTTAATTTTGCATTTACTAGTATTTTACTTGAAATCTCAACACTATCATATAAATGATGATATGTTTGTTGTCCGAAATAGTAAGTACTAATATTTAAATTCATATTATAAAATTTACCAATATTTATATAACCACCTCCATAATATTTAGGAGTATCTAAATGTTCGATGGTCTCTCCTGGATCATTTAAATGGGTAACTCCACGACTAAACCAATCTGCATTATAGTTTTCAAGTTCTGTTTTTTGTAAAGTAATGAAAAATTTTGTCCTTACTTTGCTAAAGGATAAAGTAGTACTAAATGTTGCTCCATATTGTTTTGCTGTTAAGGCTAATTGAGACCATCTTACTTCTGTTCTTGAAACTCCATCAATAACAACAAGATTACCTGTTGGTACAAAGTGAGAAAAATCTTTTCCTGTTGTATAAAATAATTCAAAATCAAAATCAAATGAATCATTTAATTTAAATCTTGTTCCTAATTCCATTAAGTCAATTGTAACGAGTTTTAAATTTCTACTTCCAACATAAATTGTTGGGTTATTCGCATCTAAATTTCTTACTTGATAAAATGTAGGTCCAAGAAAAGGATTTCTGTTAGCTCTTGAATAAACTCCTCTTAAAATAAATTTATCTTTATAGTTATAAATTGATGCTAATTGAAATGTAAAATAATTATCCTTTAAGTGTGCAAACATATCAAGTCGGCCTGCACCAACAAATTTCAACGAATTATTTAATAAACTTATTTCTGTTCTTAATGAAGCTCCTAGGTTTTCAAATTTAGCTACTTTATATTCTTCTCCTCCATAAGCAAGAGCTCCATATTGAATATTATTATAACTTACAATTGATTTTAGATCTAACATATCAAATAATTTAATATTATAAGCCATAGAGGTGTTTTTTTACTTGCAAAACCATCTTTTCTATTACCCTCAAGATTTATAAAGTCAATATAATACACTAAGCCTATATCTTTGTTTTTAATAATAATTATAAATAAAACTAAAGTTTAATTTTATTTAAGATGATTTAAATAGTGGCTTGAAATGTTTGATGTTTTTATAAAAAAGCAATTTTATAAGCGTAATATAGACCAGGTGCAATTAAAACAAGGCCTACAAATAAAGAAAAGCCTATAGTCAAGTTATCCATTTCTAATTCTATACCATCTTTTTCTTTTAATCTGTCAGGAAGAATTTTTAATTCGTATTTTGTTATTATTATTTCTATTACAATAAGAAAAACAAGTATGTATTTCCATATACTTTTTATTTCAGCGGGAATTGTTTTAGGCCAAGTTAATACAACTGATGTAATTATTAATATTCCACTTAAAATAGATAAAAATATAAAGTATTTATGTTCTTTAAATTCTATATGTTCTTTTAGGCCATAAAGCCAAGCTAGTGAAAATATTGCTAAGTATGATAATCCTAAATAATCCATGAATCCTTATTTTAAAAGTTCTAGTTTTTCTAAATCATTTTCTAGTTTAGCTTTTACTACTTTATAATCAGCAATTTTTTCTTTTTCTTTATTAACAACCGCCTCAGGTGCCTTATCAACAAATCTAGGATTATTTAATTTTTTAGATACAAAATCAATATCTTTTAATACTTTTTTAAGCTGTTTATTTACTCTCGCCATTTCACTATCTACATCAACTAGACCTTTTAAAGGGATAAATACTGTTGTATCTTTCAATAATTTAGAAGCAGCTAAGTCCATTTTAGTATCATCGGTAAACTCAACAGAATTTGCTCTGCATTGAGTTTTAAGATAGCTAGAATTTCTTTCTATCATATCTTTTTTATCGGATTTAACAATGATTTTAATTTCCTTTGCCATTGAAATATTATTCTCACCACGAATATTTCTTATATTATTAATGATCTCCATAAGATATTCCATTTCAGAAACAGAAGACTTATACATGTAACTTTTTACAACTTTAGGATATGATGAAATCATAATACTTTCTTCGTCTTTTAAAGATGAATCGGGTAATACTGAATATAATTCCTCTGTAACAAAAGGCATAAATGGGTGAATTAACTTTAGAATATTAATCAAAGTATAGTATAAGACTTCTTTTGTTGCATTTTTTTCTTCTGCAGATACTGTTTCATCATAAAGAGTTGTTTTAATAAGTTCTAAATACCAATCACAAAATTCATGCCATATAAATTGGTATAATTCACTAGCAGCATTAGAGAAATTATAATCGTAAATATGTTTATCTACTGATTCTATTACTTCGTTTAATCTTGTTATTATCCATTTATCTGCAAGAGAAATGGGTAATTTATCCAATGCATCAGAATTAGTAGGAGTAAAATCATCAAATTGCATCATAGCAAATTTACTAGCATTAAAAATCTTATTTATAAAGTTTTTGTAACCTTCAATTCTTGTAACATCAAGTTTTATATCTCTACCTTGTTGAGTTAGCATTAACAAAGTAAATCTTAAAGCATCTGTTCCGTATTCATCTATAACAGTAAGAGGGTCAATAACATTTCCTTTTGTTTTTGACATTTTAACACCTTTTTTATCTCTTACCATTGCATGAAGATAAATATCTTTAAATGGAACTTCTCCCATAAATTTGATACCCATCATCATCATTCTAGCAACCCAGAAAAAAATAATATCACTTCCTGTTTCCATTACACTAGTTGGATAAAATTTTTCTAAAGTTTTAGTGTTTTCTGGCCAACCCATTGTTGAAAATGCCCATAATCCACTAGAAAACCAAGTGTCTAAAACATCTTCATCTTGACTAACATTTTTTGAATTACATTTTGGACAAACAGTAACGGTATTTTTGCTTACTTCCATGTGTCCACAATCATCACAGTAGTATGCGGGTATCTGATGTCCCCACCATAATTGCCTACTTATACACCAGTCTTGAATATTGTACATCCAATTAAAATATGTTTTTTCCCAGTGTTTGGGATAAATTTTTGTTTTACCCGTTTCAACTGCTTCAATTGCGGGTTTAGCTAAACTTTCTATTTTAACAAACCATTGTTCACTTAGCATAGGTTCAACAATCGCTCCTGTTCTTTGACTATGCCCAACTTGATGTGTATGTTCTTCAACTTTTATTAATAAACCTAATGACTCTAAGTCTTTAACAACAGCTTTTCTTGCTTCTTCAACATCCATTCCTCTATATTTTTCAGGGACATTTTCATTTAACTTACAAGCAGTATCCAAAATAGAAATTTCTTCTAAGTTATGGCGTTTTCCAGCGGCAAAATCATTAAAATCATGTGCGGGAGTAAGTTTAACTACTCCTGTTCCGAATTCTATATCAACAAGTTCACTGTCTCCAACTATTGGTATTTCTTTATTCATTATTGGTAAAATGACTTTTTTGCCAATTAAGTGCTTATATCTTTCGTCATCAGGGTGAACGGCAACTCCTGTATCGCCAAACATTGTTTCCGGTCTAGTTGTTGCAACTGTAAGGATAATATCACTGTTTTTAACGGGATATTTTATATGCCATAAATTACCGGGAAGCTCTTTGTGGTCAACTTCTAAATCAGAAAGTGCTGTAAATGATACTGGGTCCCAATTTATTAACCTATTGGCTTTATGTATTAATCCTTCATTATACAACTGAACAAAAACTTCCTTAACAGCTTTACTTAAGCCTTCATCCATAGTAAATCTTTCTCTTTCCCAATCTAATGAAGCTCCTAGCTTTTTAAGTTGGTTAGTAATTCTATCACCATGGTCTTTTTTCCATTCCCAAACTTTTTCTATAAATTTTTCACGGCCTAAGTCATGTCTAGTAAGGCCAAGTTCTTTTTTAATATTTCTTTCAACCATCATTTGAGTAGCGATACCTGCATGGTCTGTTCCTGGAATCCACATAGTTTCAAATCCACTCATTTTTCTATGTCTAACCATAATATCTTGAATAGAAATAGTCAAGGCATGCCCCATGTGAAGAACTCCTGTAACATTTGGAGGTGGAATGACTATGGAAAAGGGCTCTTTATCACTATTTTCATCTGCTTTAAAATATCCTTTTTCCAACCAATACTCATACCACTTATCCTCAATTGCACGAGGATCATAGCTGTAATTTTTCAAATCCATATTTTTCTCCAAAAAAACGAGTTTATTTATAATATATTTTGGGGATTTTATCAAGGGATTTAGGGTTTAGGTACTTCAAACCATATTCAGGGTGAATACGAGATTCGCCCCTACATATGGTTTTACGTTTGATAATTTAGCCAAAGTCTAAATTATTAGGTTTTGCCTGGGTCAAAACCTTGGTTTTATCTTTTAATTTACTATAATTATAATAAGCTTGATATATTTTGTTAATCAGAGTAGTATCATAAAACGCAATTTTATTATTTTGCGTTAAGGAGGTTTTATATGGCAAAAATAAAAATACCACCATTATTTAATGAATTAATGAATGAATATAATAAAAAGGGAGAATTACTTGATATATTAAGAGATATAAAGAATATAAAAGATGAACTAGAGTATCAAAATTGGGATAAAATATTCCATAAACATAGAAATAAAGAAGATGCTAAAAAAGAGTGGCTAAGTATTAAATTTTTAAGAAAACAACTTTTTAAAAAAATTAATTTACTAGAAGGGGAGTCTTTTAATCTAATAATTAACAATGTAATACAACAAAGATTACATCAAATAGATAAAAAAGCTGGTGGAAATATTGGTATTATTGAAGATGGAATAATTGATAGGTCTAATCAACAAAGATACTTGATTCATTCTTTAATTTCAGAAGAGTCAATTAGTTCTGCTCAACTTGAAGGTGCTGCTACTACTACAAAGGTGGCTAAAAAAATGCTAAATGAGGAAAGAGCTCCTAAGAATAAGTCTGAAAGAATGATAATTAATAATTTTTTATTGATGAAAAAGGCTATTAGTAGCAAAAATAGAGAACTTAGCTCTGAATTAATTTTAGAATTTCATAAAATTGCAGTTGCTGAGGTTGCTGAAAGCAATGCTATTGCAGGAGAATTTAGAAATACAAATGATATAACAGTTGCAGAAATAAATACAGGAGATACATTATGGACACCTCCTTGTTTTAAAGAAATAGAAAAGCATATTAAGTTACTATCTAACTTTGCTAATGAAAATCATGAAGATGGAAATAATTTTATACATCCTGTTGTAAAAGGAATTATACTACATTTTATAATTGGATATGTTCACCCTTTTGGAGATGGTAATGGAAGGGTTGCAAGAGCTGTTTTTTATTGGTTTATGTTAAAGTCAGGGTATTGGTTATTTGAATATATATCTATAAGTAAATTATTGAAAGATGCTTCAACAAAATATACAAAATCATTTCAATATGTTGAAACTGATGAAAATGACCTCACATATTTTATTGATTACCATACTAAAATTATAGTAAACTCTATTGATTCTCTTACAAAGTATATTCGTAAAAAAGAAGAAGAGTTTGCTAAGTTTAATTTAATGGTTGAAACATTAGTTGTTAAACATAAATTAGTTTTTAGACAAATAGAAATATTAAAGCTTATATATAAATCTCCAGGCAAAACATTTACGGTTAAAGAAATAAAAAATAAGTTTTCTGTTGCTGAAAATACTGCAAGAAAAGATTTAAAACTTTTTGTAAAAATGGGAGTTTTAGTTGAAAGAAGAACTATCAAATCTAAATTTGATTATGTTGCTGTAGACATGAGAGATATATTGGAGTAGAAGCATGTAATAGGTTATTTTCCCCTAAAGAATGATAGTTTTATCTATAAATAGCGATTCGTAATTTAAGGGGATGGGAGCTTCAACCCACATTCAGGGTAGGCACAAGACCGGCCCCTACATGTGGTTTTACGCTCAAAATTAAGCTTGAAATCTTAATTTTGAGGTTTTGCCTAGGGTCAAAACCTTGATTGTTATTTTCTACATTTATCATAATAATAAATATTTCTGATTGTAGATGATGAATAACTCCCTTTTGAATTACTTGATAATAATTTATCAAAAACTTTGTTTTTTACATCATAGTATTCTTTGAAATTTTTATTACCACTTTCATGAAAACAATTAGTTTTGTCTAGATTTCAGATTAGTCATAAATTGACAGAATTATAATAGAAGTGTTATATTTACTCTTGTTTTAGAGTAAAGGAATATATAATGATTGATGATCAGATAAATTCAAAAGAAAGGGTTAGGGATTTTGGAGAGGTTTTCACTCCATCTCATATTGTTTCTGATATGCTGGACTTGGTAAAGGAAGAAACTGAAAGAATAGAATCAAAATTTCTTGAACCTGCTTGTGGTAATGGTAATTTTTTAGTTGAAATATTAAGAAGAAAACTTGAAGTTGTAAAAAATAAATATAAAAAAATTCAGTTGGAATATGAAAAAAACTCAATTATTGCTATTTCAAGCATATATGGTGTTGATATTTTAGAAGATAATGTTAAAGAAGCTCAAAATAGGTTGTTTGAGATATTTGAAGCTGAATATTTAAAACTTTATAAAAAAAATTATAAACAAGAATGTCTGGAGAGTTTTAAATTTATACTAGAAAAAAATATAATCCATGGTGATACACTTACTCAAAAATTAATAAAGAATAGGGAACAACCTATTATTTTTTCTGAATGGGCGATGATAAGTGATGGAATGATTAAAAGAAAAGAATATTCTCTTGATTCCTTACTTAAAAAAACCAAAGTTAAATCATTATTTAATGATGAAGGTACTAAGGCTATAATACATAAAGCACAGAAAAATTATCCATTAAAACATTTTTTAAAGTTGGTAGAATATGATCAATAAATTAAATTATAATCCAGATGTACTTGATGCTTTAGCAAATTTAAGTAATGATGAAGTTTTTACACCTCCAAAGCTAGTAAATGAAATACTTGATATTTTACCACAAGAATTATTTGAGAATAAAGAAACTACTTTTTTAGATCCAGTTAGTAAATCAGGAGTATTTTTAAGAGAAATAGTTAAAAGATTAATAAAGGGACTTGAAAATGAAATACCTGATTTACAAAAAAGATTAAATCATATATTTACAAAACAAATATTTGGTATAGCAATAACAGAATTAACTTCATTACTTTCAAGAAGAAGTCTTTATGGTACTAAAATTGCAAATGGTAAGTATTCATTTTGTACAGAATTTAAAAATGAAAAAGGGAATATTCTTTTTAATAATATAGAACATACATGGAAAAAAGGGAAATGTGTATACTGTAAGGCAAGTCAAGAGGTATATGATAGGGATAAATCACTTGAAAGTCATGCTTATCAATTTATACATACAGAAAACCCAAAGGAGATATTTAATATGAAATTTGATGTAATTATAGGGAATCCACCATATCAACTAAATGTTGGAAAAGAAAAGAAAAATTATGCAATACCTCTTTATCAAAAATTTATTGAACAAGCAAAAAAACTCAATCCCAAATATTTAACAATGATTATTCCAGCTAGATGGTTTACTGGTGGTAGAGGACTAGAAGATTTTAGGGGTGAAATGCTTAATGATAAAAGATTAAAAGTTATTATAGATTATACTGATTCAAGAGATTGTTTTCCTGGTGTAGATGTTTCAGGTGGAGTTATGTATTTTTTATGGAATAAAGATTATAATGGCCTTTGTAAATTTACCAATATTAATAGTGGTTCTAAAACCTCACTTAATAGAAAACTAAATAAATATCAAATATTCCCACGATATAATGATGCTCTTTTAATTATTGACAAGGTATTAGAAAAAAAAGAAAAGCTAATGAAAGATTTTGTTAGTCCTCAAACTCCATTTGGACTTTATACAAACTTTAAAGGGTTAAAGAATAAAACAGTAAACACCTATAAAGTATTTACGAGTAAAGGAATTTATTATATTGAAAGGGAAAAAATCACAAAAAATGTTAAATTAATTGATAAATATAAAGTTTCTTTCTCAAAAGCAACAACTGAACATGGTGGACAGGTTAATAAATCTGGTTTGAGACAGGTTTTATCAACAATAAAAATTTTAAAACCTAATGAAATCTGTACTCAAAGTTATTTATTAGCTGGAGTTTATAACAGTAAAATAGAAGCTGAAAATGTGGTCAAATACTTAAAAACAAGATTTCTTCGCTTTTTATTAGTTCAGGCAATTACTTCTCAAGATTTATCAAAAGAAAAATTTATGTTTGTTCCAATACAAGACTTCACTCAAGAATGGACAGATAAAAAACTTTATAAAAAATATGATTTAAATGAAAAAGAAATTAAATTTATTGAATCTATGATAGGAGCAATGGAGTGAAATGAATGAATTCTTTCCTGAAAAAATAGAAATATCACCTAAAATATATATTTATATAATCCCTGATGAAAAGAGTAGAAAAGGTTTATTAAAAATTGGTTTTACAACAAGATCTGTACAAAAAAGAATTGATGAACAACTTAAAAC
>JAMOQH010000074.1 GCA_027064085.1 bacterium
AAATGGTTTAGTCATGAAGTTCTCCTTTATTGATGTGATTTTATCTAAAAAAATTTAGAAATTTGATTAATATTACAGATTGCTATATTTTTGAAAATTACTACTGATACCTAACGGTTGAGTCTAGCCGATAAATGACCACTAGGGCATTTATTGGCTACGATGTTTTGTTATACAACCTTTTATATAGTTAATCAGAAAAGTTTTCTATTAAATTATTTTGATTTTGATAATTGTCTAAATTTTGTAAAGATAACAAATAACAAGAAGTTGCTATTCCATCTTTTTTCTTTATTATTATTCCATAATTTTCACATTCAAAAGTTACAAAAGTTTCATTTTTAAATCTCATTATTCTTTGGTCACTTTGATACAGAGCTACTGATAATTCACGAGATATCAATGTTTTCTCTACGTTTACAAGCTTTTTATTTACTAAACTAAATTCTTTTTTTAACTCTTTACTAAGGGTAATGTTTGAGAAAAAAGCTCGTTTTTTTATAAAACTTGAGTCTTTAATATAATAGTAAACTATTCCAATAAATATCAAAATTCCTATTAGTAAACTATCTGATATGAATACAATTCCTAAATATAGTCCAAGTAAACCAATAATTAAACCAAGTGCATTTTCTAGGTAACTACCTTCTTCTAGTTTTGAATATATAAACAATAAGACAAAAAAAATTGGAATAAAAATAAGAAGATATTTTCTTCTATTTTTCATTCTATCTTCAGCAGATCTTCCTTCTGAATCGTAATTTTTTATACTACCTTGCCAACAATCTCCACTTCTTGTATAACCATCTACCCAAGTACCGTTAGCTTTATAATAACCATTTACTTCGCAGTCAGCATTTGCAAAATTTAATAAACCTATAAATATAGATACGATTATTAAATATTTCATAATATTATTTACCTTAATTAGCTAATTTTCTATGTAAATCCATATATCTATAATTTTCCCAATAATCTTTTAATTCTGAATGATTTTTAGATATAGGATTCTTTTTAAAACTCCAAAATTCTTCTTTATGAGTTCTAAATAAGTTTAAAGCTTTATAGAATACATTTGTACTTCTTATCTCTATTTTAGATTCACCGTTGTGATGTTTTCTCCATTTTAAAGCATTGTTAGTAGACCAATCTTCTATTGAGCCTGCAATTAAAATATATCTAAACCTTGCAACTGCACCAAAGATTCGTTTTTTTTCATTCGGATTTTCATTAAAATATCTATCCCAAGATTTAACTTGTTCTATAGCATGGTTTAGTTCCATAGATGGTTCATTGTTTTTTTTAAATAATTTCATATTTGGTTTTTCAATTTCAACTAAAACCCATTCTGGACCATCAGAATTATCATTTAACCATGCAAAATCACATCTTAACTCTCCACCAAATGAAATTTCCTTAAAATTTGGTTGAATACCATATTTTCTTGAATATAATTCATAAAATAAAAATGAGTTATCTTTTAGTATTTTAAGTAATTCAATTTCTGAATTATTTTTAAAAGCTTGATTCAGCTTATCTTTAATATCATTAGTATCCAAATTATGCATAAAATTTATCTATCATACCATTGCTCCCATGTCTTGCACTTAGAAATTATAGCCATTTTTTTAGTATTTATTGATAATCCAAGTTCATTATTTTTAATATTAAACATTAGTCCAACCTCTGCTTTATTCCCTTTATAATAATCAAATTTATTCCCTTCAAGTGATATTTCTGAATCAGAGTAAACAAATTTTTTACCTTTTATTTTTAAGGTCTTATCTTCTAAACTTATTCTAAACGGGGTATTATATTCTTTCGCTTCTTCTTTCGACATTGCAGAAAGTTTATAATTTCTTTTATAATCTGTTATACTATATGTTTTACAAATATAAATTTGAGCAGATAATAAATTTGACATTATACTAATTATTGCAATTGGTTTAAATAATTTATTAATCATAATTAATATTCCTTTTATTTAAATGATAAAATATGCTTTAACAGCAAAGACCGATGTTTATTATAGTTATGAATAACGTTAATCTAATTTCTTAAAAAAAATGATAGATACCAAGATATCCACCTAGTGGAGGAACAAATATTCCTATAATATTAAAAAATTTACTTCCATAACCAAGTAAATTCCAACTATCAAACATCCAAATAATATTGTTAATATAACCAATGCCGACAAGCAAAAAAATTAGTCCTGCTAAAATATTTCCAAAAATTTCTTTCATATAATTTCCTGTAAGTATAACGGTTGAATATAAAAATATGTTACCTGCCTTTGTACTTTTTTAACTTCTACAATAATATCCAAATTTTTTAAGTTTTGATACTTTTTTCGGCGATGGTAACATATTTTTTTACTATGTTTTGTTGTATCTCTATTTCGATAATATAAACTACTTTTTTAAAACCATTTTTTCTTAATAAATTCAAAGCCTTTTTCTATAAGTTTTGGTG
>JAMOQH010000075.1 GCA_027064085.1 bacterium
AATGACACATGTGATGACTGTATAAATGGACATTATGATGTGAATAATGACGGACTTGATACAGATAATGATGGTTTATGTAATATAGGTGATGAAGATGATGACAATGATGGAGTAAATGATAATAATAATGACGGAACTCCATTAGATAACTGCCCACTTGTTGTAAATGAAGACCAAATTGATACAGATAATGATGGCGTAGGTAATGCCTGTGAAGATGATAAAGATGGAGATACAGTAAAAGATGCAGATGATAATTGTCCTCTTGTTGTAAATGAAGACCAATTAGATACAGATAATGATGAAATGGGTGATGCCTGTGATAAAGATGATGATAACGATACAGTAAATGACAATTCTGATAATTGTCCTCTTGTTGCAAATGAAAATCAATTAGATACTGATAACGATGGAATTGGTGATGCCTGCGATAATAAAGATGATAGTATCACAAACCCTGACGATATGAAGTATAAAGGTAGTTCAATGATTGGATGTACTTATGGCAATAATACATCTAGTGGAGCTTATTTATTAATAATGTTTATGTTGATTATTTTAACTTTGAAAAAGTTAAAAAAACTAAATAAAAACTAAATAAAAACTAAATAAAAACTCCTACCTATTGTATTCTTAATATTTTAATGCTATAAAACAATAAGATGGTTATCTGGCAGTTGCTTTTAATATATTTAAAAGAGGAAAGTCCGGGCACCAATGAGATGCTTTCTAACAGAAAGTCTTGGTAACAAGAAGGAAAGTGCCACAGAAATTAAACAACACCAAAAGGTGTTAAGGTGAAACAGTAGGGTAAGAACCTACTTTGTAAATAGTGATATTTATATTTGGTAAACCCCATCAGGTGCAAGAGTTGTCGCTTGAGCTATTTAGCAATATCTAGCCTAGATGAATAACTGCTAATACAAAACTCGGCTTATAGATAACCATCTATTTTTTGTTTTTCCACTCTATTTTTAGTAATTCCTTATATACTTTTAAAAATTCTCTTTGATTATGTTTAGCTTTTTTTAAAACATCAGATAAACCACTTATTTTAAATAATTTTTTTATATCATTTTCCTTTTTAATGTTTATAAGTTTAAAAAAAAGAATAAAACTTGAAAAAAAGTTATCTATCCATAACTCCGTTTTTAAGTCTTCTTTTTTAGGATTAAAAACTCTCCATTTTATAGGGGCCTTGTCATTTAACTTTTCTGATATTAAATCTTTTAACAAATAAAAATAATTATAATCATTTTCAAACTGATTTATTATACAACCTGCAACAAATTCATGACAATTATTCTCTAATAAATGATACTCAAGCTTTTTACCCACTTCTTTTAAAGATCTTAAAGCAATTTCTTTATTTTGTAGTGGAAAACCAAAACCATCTGTAGCAATAAAAATCTTCTCCCCTACTCTTTGCTTTGAACTATTTAATAAAGTCCAAGAATCAACGATTCTGACCTCGCCACTTCCATGTAGTTCAACGAATCGGTTATTTCCCAAATATATCGCAGAATGTTCTGCAAATTCCATACCACCTATCCCTAGATTAATATATACAATTGCCCCAATTATCATATCTTAATCCTATTTTTTATGATAAAAAAAATAAATATAAATATTACGAAATAAAATAAATTTTCAAATTTTCCTTCTCCATAACTACATCCATTATTTTTACTATTTTGATAGCTAACAACACAATGTACATTATCACTAACAACATAACCGGAATCACAAAAACATCTAGGAGCCGTATTTATAACTTTACATATACCATGCTCAGAACAAGTTATATTGTCACATGGAGTTTTTTGAATAACTTTTGTACATTCTAGATTATCATTACCAATATAGCCCAAATCACAATTACAAGCTTTTGCTCCTTCTATTTCTATACAATTACCATGATTAGAACATGCAATATTCTCACATAAATTAACATTTGAGTTAAGATATTCTAAAGCATTCTGAGCATTTACTTTTCCATATCCCAAATAATTACTATGTCCCTCTTCATTATATCCAGTTCCAATTTTATCACTAGTTGACTTTAAAATATCATAAACTTGATTTTTTGTTAACTTATCATTTTTAGATAAAATTAAAGCTATTATACCACTGACAAGAGGAGCCGCAGCCGAAGTTCCACCAAAATATTTAGTATATTTACCTTCATTATCAACATCTAAACCTAAATATTCTCTTCCTGAATCTGTTTTTTGATATGCTTTACCATTATCATTATACCCTAGGCTTCCTGTAATATCAGTAGTCCAAATAGCATCTTTATCACTTCCTAAAAAACCAGTACTTGATGGAGCTATAAAATCTAACTTATTACCATAGTTACTATAATATGCCCTATTTCCATGATAATCAGTTGCTCCAACAGTAATAATACCATCTAAACCCTCTAGTGAAGTATCTAAAAACTCTCTATTTTCATTTCCTGAGGCAAAGATAACGATACCACCTCTTCCATCTCTGCCATTTTTTAGAATATTTTTAATACTATCCACTAACATTGGATAAAGATTATTAACATTTACACTAGTATCAAAACCCCATGAATTATTAAAAATATCAGCACCTTGACTTAAACTCCAATCAAAAGCTTCAACTATCATACTTTCAAGATTATAGCCACTACTTGGCATAACCTTAGAAATTATTAATGAACAATTCATGCAAACACCAGTAACTCCGATATTATTATTTCCTTTAGCTGCAATAAGGCCTGCACATGAAGTACCATGTTCTCCCGAATCATAAAATCCTTCACCAGTAAAATCTTTACTAATAATAATATTCAAATCTTCATGATTTAAATCAGCCCCATCATCTAGTACAGCTATTTTTATATCAGAACTTCCCTTTGTTATATCCCAAGCCCCCTCAGAACTAATTCCAATATATGAGTTCTCATGATGCCATTGTTCATTATAATAAGTATCATTAGGAATAAATTTTCTTTTAAATAAAGTATAAAAATCTGGATAAGCATAATGAAATAAGCCAGTTTCATATAACTTAGTAGAAAGTTTAATTATATTTTCTGAACTTTGTAAACTATAAATATTTTTATTAAAATTATAATTTTTTACTATCTTAAGTTTAAAAAGAGAGAGTATCCTATCTTTTTTTACATCATCAATATTTTCTTTAAATTTAATATTAATTTTATCACTAATAATAATTGGCCATGATTTATCATCAAAAACATAGGAATCTAATAAGTAATAGTTTTCATTTAAAAATCCTATATCTTCTTTTGTTAGTTTATTTTTAAATTTGACAACAAAAGAATTTTTATTAAATTGCTTTATTTCTAATATTTTAGGTAAATATTTAATTGAAGATAACTCCTTTTTTAACTCAAGAATACTAATGGAGTTGTTTAATTTTAAAGAAATAAAAAAATCACTATGCTTTAAATTAGTAACTTCACCATTAATTTTAATATCACTAGAAATTATAGTAATACTAAAAAACACTAAAAAATACACAAATTTATACAAAAGACCTCTCACTAAAACAATTAATTTTACTCTATTATAAATAAAAATCAACAAAATAAAGAATTTTCTCATAAAATAATAAATTTTAATAAAAATATTCCTTCATAATATCAATTATGTAATCATAAAAGTAAAAGTAATAAATAAAATTTTATTTATTGGAAAAAACACTTGACAAATTTCAGATTATAGACCTATAATAGTAATAGTATTTGAGGGGTAAGACTTGGCTAAAAGTGAGCATAATTTCATAACAATTGCAAATAAAGACTTTAAAGTTGCAACAATAAGCGATGAAATTAGAAAAGCTGAAGCATTTGTTAGTAAAAAATATGATGAACTACACAAAGCATTCCCTAAAAGATTTAAGAAGAGTAAAAAAAAACGGGCCAAAGGTGAAAGCATAGAACAAGAAGTTTTACAGCTTTTAGTTGCGATCACCATTGATTATATTGAAGAGAAAGAAAAAGTAGAGGATTTAAAAAAAGAAATGAGTATTAAAATAGATTCGTTAATTAATAGAGTGGAGTTATTGTTATAATATAAAGCCTACGATGTTTGTGATGAGTTGAGTTGGGTATATTTTTTGAGCTAACAGTTTCGTATAGAGGCCAGAAAGCACTGATGTTGAGCCCGTCCGTTTTAAATGGATAACCTGATTCGGTGTGGGAGGTTTCACCTTAAACCCATAGTTCAAAAATTCAATTCACACGGCAGAGTGGGCATTTTTTATTTTTTCATTATTATATAAAGGAGTTTTATGACTATCGGAATAATAGCGGCGGTTGCTGGGATTGTATTAGGATTAATTATTGGTTATTTATTACAAAAAAACAAAGTAATAGAATCTAATGTTGAATTAAAATCATTAAAAGAACAAATTGTAGAAAAAAAGGAGGATTTACACAAAAAAGAAGAAGAATTTAAAGAACAAAAATCTGAATTAGAAAAAAGTTTAAATAAAGAAATCGAAAATGCAAAAAAAGAATTTGAACTCAAAGAAAAACAAATAAAACTAGAATTGGAAAAAAATGCTGATAAAAAATATAAAAATAAAAACAAAAAAAGATATGAAGAACTTAATCAAATAGAAAAAAAATTAAGAGGAAGAGAAGAAAACCTAGATAATAGATTAAAAAATTTAGATAAAAGAGAAGGTAATTTAGATAAAAGAGAAAGTAATTTAGATAAAAGAGAAGAAAATTTAAAATCAATAGAAACTGAAATTAATTTTCAAAAAGACAAATATAATAAATTAATAGATGAAGTTAAAGTTGAAAAAAATAAAATACTATCTGAATTAGAAAAAGTTGCAGGTTTAACTCAACAAGAAGCAAGAGAAAGAATTGATAAATTAATCATAGATGAAGCTAAAAGAGATGCTGCTAAAAAAGTTCAAAAAATCATATCAGAAACCCAAGAACAAGCAACTGAAAAAGCACAAAAAATTATTTCTATTGCAGTACAAAGATATGCAGGAGAATATATCACTGAAAAATCTGTTTCAGTTGTTCACTTAAGCCGTGATGACATGAAAGGAAGAATTATTGGACGTGAAGGTAGGAATATTAGAGCATTTGAAGCAGCTACAGGAGTTGATTTAATTATTGATGAAACTCCCGAAGCAGTCATCCTCTCCTCATTTAATCCAATCAGAAGAGAAATTGCAAAACTTGCACTTGAAAAACTTATTGAAGATGGAAGAATACACCCTGCAAGAATTGAAGAGATAGTAGCTAAAACACAAAAGGAGGTTGAAGCTGGCATTATTAAATCAGGTAATGAAGCATTAATGGAATTAAATATTCTTCCTAATATGCATATTGAAATTATAAAATTAATTGGAGCCCTGAAATATAGAACTTCGTATGGACAAAATCAATTACAACATTCAACAGAAGTTGGTTTTTTGTGTGGTATGATGGCAGAAGAAATGGGCTTAGATCCTAAAATTGCAAGAAGAGCAGGTTTACTACACGATATAGGTAAAGCGGTTGACCATGAAATAGAAGGTTCACATGCCGTTATTGGTGCCGATTTAGCTAAAAGATATGGTGAAAAACCTGAAATTGTACATGCAATTAAGGCCCATCATAATGATGTGCCACCAGAAACAGCTTTAGCATTCTTAGTAGATGCTTCAGATGCTTTAAGTGGAGCAAGGCCAGGAGCAAGAAGAGAAACAATGCAGGCTTTTGTTAAAAGGTTAGAAGACATAGAAAATATTTGTAAATCTTTTAAAGGTGTACAAAAATCATTTGCAATTCAAGCTGGCAGAGAAGTTAGAGTTATTGTAGAACATGAAGAAGTTAATGATGCTGAAGCAACTGTTTTAAGTAGAGAATTAGCTAAAAAAATTGAGCAAAATGTTACTTATCCAGGCCAAATTAAAATTGTAGTAATAAGAGAAAAAAGAGTTGTAACTTATGCCTCATAGTAAAAATAAAATAAAAATACTATTCATTGGTGATATTTTTAGTAAAAAAGGAATTCTTGCAGTTGAAACAGTTATTCCAAAACTAATAGAAGATGAAGATATTAATTTTGTAGTTTGTAATGGAGAAAATGCAGCAGGATACGAAGGAATTACATTAAGATATGCCAAAAGGTTACTAAAAGCTGGTGTTGATGTTATTACTTTAGGTAATCATGCATTTTCTAATAAAGATGTAGAAAATATTTTTAAAAAAGAAAATTTTCCATTAATAAGGCCATTCAACTTTAAAAATGTTTCGGGAGAAGGTTATATTAGCATAGAAAAAAACGGTATTAGATTAAATGTCATAAATGCAATTGGTAGAGTATTTTTAGAAAGATTACCAACATCAGATCCATTTGATAAAATTCTAGACATAATAAATGTTTTTACCTCAGGTATAACGGTTGTAGACTTTCATGCAGAAGCTACGGCAGAAAAAATGTCTATGGGGCATTTTTTAGATGGTTATGTATCAACAATGATAGGAACACATACCCATGTTCAAACTGCAGATGAAAAGATATTACCCAAAGGAACTGCTTACATTACTGATATAGGAATGACAGGACCTCATGACTCTGTAATTGGTATTAAAAAATCTATAATAATGGAAAAGATTAAAACCAAAGAAAGAGTTAGATACGAGCCTGCAAAAGCGGGTATCGAATTTCAGGGAGCTATCTCTACTATAAATTACGAAACTAAAAAAGCTATAAGTATCAAAAGAGTTAAAGTTAAACTAGATTTATAAATCTCTGTTCTTTAAAATTTTATATGTTAAATAAATATATAATATGATGTAAAAAATGGATACAAAAAATGGAGTTAAAGTAAAACGATTTAAGTCTTTAAAAAAATGCCTAGAAAAAGGGTTGGATATCAAATTATTAATACCATTAATTGGATAAAATGAAGACAGCCACTCAATTTTTAAACCATAAGTAGAAATCGCAACAATAATAGGCTCTATCATAATAATATAAAAAATCATTATTGCTATAGAAACGCCTGACTTTTTAATTAAATTAGCTATAAAAAAACTAAACAATAAAAATGTTAATACATATATAAAATAAAAACCTAAATATTTAATATTTTCAAAAATTAAACTCAAATCACTAGTTTGAGAGTATAAAAACCCTGTTACTACCCCAATTATTCCCACTAAAAAAGTAACAAACAAGCTTAAAACAATTATCATATAAATTTTTGATAATAAAAACTCCTTTTTACTTAATCCATCTATAATATTTTGTTTAATTGTTTTATAATTATACTCATTAGTAATTGAAATCATTGTTATAAATGCAAGCAAAATTGTACCTAATTTGTAAATATATGTTAAATTATGCCATAAATCTTCAGTATAAAAAAATGAAACATAATTTACCAAAGTTCTACCTTCTCTTGTCATTTTATTGCTTCTTATCGTTTCAAAAAATAAATTTACTGATATAGGTACTGAAATTAAAAAAATCATAAATAATATCAATAAAATCCAAAAATATTTTGAATTACGAAGTTTATAAAATTCTATATCTAATAATCTAAACATTTTGCTCCAATATTTCTAAAAATTGAGTTTCAAGATTTTTTTTCAACACCAAAAAGTGACTTATTATAATTTTATTTTCAAAAAGAAAGTTTGCAACTAAAGTAAAATCAGTATTACCATCAAATTTAACTTCAAAAAAGTTTTTATTGTGTTTTAAAGATATAAAATAAGGATTAGATTTAATTACTGTTTCTAATTTTATCATATCAGGAGATGCTAATTCTATTACTAAACTATTAGTAACATCTTGGTCAACTTTTCCTTTATGAATTAATTTTCCCTCTTTTAAAACAAGGTATTCATTACAAACCTTTTCAACTTCATCTAATAAATGACTAGCTAAAATCACAGTTTTACCAGTTGAAGCAATTTTAATAATCAGTTCTCTGATATCTGCTATTCCTTGTGGGTCTAATCCATTTGTAGGCTCATCTAAAATTAAAACTTCAGGGTCTGACAATAATGCTGAAGCTATAGCTAACCTTTGTTTCATTCCTAAAGAATAAGTTTTAAATTTATCGTCTTTTCTATTGTATAAATCAACTTCTTTTAAAACTCTTTCAATTTGATTGTCCCCTACCCCTTTAATTTTAGAAATAAGCTTTAAGTTTTTGTAAGCGGTAAAGTTTTCGTAAAAATGAGGTCCTTCTAAAATTGCACCTATTCGTTTTCTTTGTTTATTACTATTTCCTTCTTCAAACCAAGTAAAACTACCACTTGTTTGATTAATTACAGATAAAAGTATGCCTAAAGTTGTTGTTTTACCACTTCCATTTGGCCCAAGTAAACCAAAAGTAGTGCCTTTTCTTATAGTAAAGCTTAAATTATCTATAGCTCTTATATCTCTATATTGCTTAGTAAGCTTATTGGTTTTTAAAACTATTTCGCTCATATATTCCTATTAAAAATAAACAGTTATTATCATGATTAACATATATTAATATAAAACTTAAGTAAAAATTGAAATCAATTGAAGAAACTTGGTAGTTTTTACCATAAAAGCAAAGGAGAAAAATAAAATTATTGTTGAATGTAAAAGTCATAGGTGGACAAAAGGAAAAAATGTTCCAAGTGCTAAACTAACTGTTTGGAATGAAGCAATGTATTATTTCAATATTTTAGTAGGAAATTATAAAAAAATATTTTTTGTAACAAGAGATGTTAGAAAAGCTCATAATAAAGAAGAGAGTTTAGCTGAATATTACATTAGTAAGTTAATATAAAATCCTAGTGCTTCATTAATAAAAACAAGTGTAATCTAATAAATTATTACTTTTAACTATAAGCAATAATTATTAATTAAAATAATTTTCTAATAATAACACAACACAGAAAAAGAATAAAAAGAAATAAAGTGTTTTTTTTGGTAAATAATCCTTAAATAACTTGTTAATAAAATTAATATTTGATATCATAACTCGATTTTGAGAGTTCTTTATTATTTTAATGGAGAGAATATGTATAAAATTCTAAAAAGAAAGGTTATTGCAGCTAAAACAGTGATGCTACATGTTGAGGCACCAGCTGTTGCAAAATCTATTCAACAAGGGCAATTCATCATGTTAAAGTTAAATGAATATGGTGAAAGGATTCCAATAAGTATCTCAGGATGGAATCGGGAAGAAGGTTGGCTTCGCATAGTAATAATGGGTGCAGGTAGAACATCTAATGAAATTTTATTAATGCAAGAAGGTGACGAATTTGAATCATTAGTTGGACCACTAGGTACTCCTTCACATGTTGGAAAATTTGATGGCACTTGTGTGTTGTTAGGTGGAGGATATGGAGCAGGAGCAATTATTCCTGTTGCACAAAAATTAAAAGAATTAGGAAATAGAGTTATTGGAGTTGTTGGTGCTAGAAATAAAGATTTATTAGTTATGCACAACGAATTAAAAGAAGAAGTTGATGCTTTATATATAACTACAAACGATGGAAGTGAAGGCATAAAAGGTTTTGTAACAAATGCTCTCTCTTCCATTATGGAAAAAGAAAATGTTGCATGGGTAATGGGAGTTGGACCTGTTCCTATGATGAAAGCAATTGCAGATATGACAAGAGCTGATAAGATACCTACCTATGCATCACTTAATGCTATTATGGTTGATGGTACAGGAATGTGTGGAGCTTGTAGAGTCACCGTTGGTGGAGAAACAAAATTTGCATGTATTCATGGTCCAGATTTTAATGCTCATGAAACTAATTTTGAAGAATTAATGCTTAGACAAGGTGCATATAAAGAACCAGAAGCTATTGCTAATGAAAAATTTAAAGATTTTGACTTTTCAAAAATATAGGGGGAATAAATGGCTGATTTAAAAACGAAAGACAGAATGAAAATCAAGCGGACTGAAATGCCTCTTAGAGACCCAGAAGTAAGAAAACATGATTTTGATGAAGTTCCTGTTGGTTTTACTATGGAAGAAGCTGTTTTAGAAGCTTCAAGATGTATTGATTGTGGTAAACCTCACTGTGTTGAAGGTTGTCCCGTTAATATTAACATTCCTGGTTTCTTAAAAGCACTTGAAAAGGGTGATATGCAAAGTTCCATTAATATTTTAATGAACACAAATCAACTTCCTTCTATTTGTGGAAGAGTTTGCCCTCAAGATCAACAATGTGAATTAGTTTGTATCGTTGGAAAGAAAAATAAACCAGTTTCTATAGGTAATTTAGAAAGATTTGTTGCTGATTATGCAATGGAGCACAATTTAATTCCTGATTTTACTCCAACAGAGGCTATGGAGGTAGACCAGAAAATTGCTATTGCTGGATCTGGTCCTGCAGGCTTAACTGTTGCTGCTGAGCTAAGAAAATTAGGTTATAAAGTTAAAATATTTGAAGCCTTACATAAGCCAGGTGGAGTTTTATTTTATGGAATCCCTAGATTCAGGCTTCCTGCTCAAGTCATAGATAACGAAATAAATAATCTTAAAAAAATGGGTGTTGAAGTAGAATTAAATGCACTTATTGGTCGTACTTATACCGTTGATGCCTTATTTGAAGAAGGTTATGATGCAGTAATGATAGGAACAGGTGCCGGATTACCTAAAATGCTTGGACTTCCTGGAGAAAACTTAAAAGGTGTTTTTGCTGCTAATGAATTTTTAACAAGAGTTAACTTAATGAGAGCTGATAAATTTCCTGAATATATTACTCCGGTGATAGTAGGTAAAGATGTCGTTATTATTGGAGCTGGAAATACAGCTATGGATGCCGCAAGAACTGCCATGCGTTTTGAGCCAAATTCGGTAACAATTGTTTATCGTAGAAGTAGAGATGAAGCTCCTGCGAGAACAGAAGAATTACTTCATGCAGAACAAGAAGGTGTTAAATTTTTATTCTTAAATAATCCTGTTGAATTAATTGGTGATGAAGAATATAATTTAAAAGAAATGAAAGTTATAAAAATGGAGCTTGGTGAGCCTGATGAAGGTGGAAGAAGAAGGCCAATTGCTATCAAAGGTTCTGAGTACAACATTAAATGTGATATGATGGTATCTGCATTAGGCTTTGGAGTTAACCCATTAATCACTTCAACAACTAAAGGTATAGATGTTAATTCTTGGGGTGCAATAGTTGTAGATGAAAATGGTATGACAACCAAAGAGGGAGTTTTTGCTGCTGGTGATATTATTACAGGTGGTTCTACTGTTATCATGGCAATGGGACAAGCTAAAACTGCGGCTAAAGGTATAGATAGATATCTAAAAGCTAAGCGTGAGGTAAAATAGGATTTAATGGGAGACGTAGCGGGGCTAGGTCTGTACGGCAAGCCCAAAGTCTTGCCTATGAGCGTTCAACTATGAGGGTAAATATAAAATTTATCCCTACACATTTTCACTTGAAAAATTAACCAAATAAAAATTTGTTTAATTTTTAAATAAAATAGATAAAAAAATAAATAAAAATCTTGCACTTTAAACGATTTTGTTATAATCTCTAACTTTGGAGGGAAAATGAAAACTATTTTTATAATTTTAATCTTTTTATCTATACTGCCATCTTGCAATAAACCTAAAAAAACTAAAGGAGCTGATAATGCAGTTACAAGATATCATAAAAAGCAAGTAGATAAAATTAAAAAAGCCAAAATAACAGTGAAAAATTTAAATAATGATATGAAAGCTCAAGAAAAAAGAGCTAAAAAATTAAAAAATGAATAATATTAATAAATAGAAGTCTTTTATTTTAGGCATTAGGAGGTCTTATATATGAAATTTTTAATCAGCTTGATTTTCTTATCTTTTATAACTATTAATGTGTATAGTGCAAAATTAGTTAAAAAAGTCAACTCACCAACAATAAAAGTATCATTTGTTGATGTTGGTCAAGGAGATAGTGAAATTATACAAGATTTAGAAAACAATAAAGTTATAGTTGTTGACACTGGTGTAAAAAACAGTGGTATAGTTGAATATTTAAAATCAGAAAAAATTAAAACTATAGATTTAATGGTGTTCACTCACCCCCACTCTGACCATATTGGTTCAGGAGTACAAATAATTAATAATTTTACAGTAAAAAGAGTTTTAGATTCTGGATTTAAACACTCAAGTAGAACTTATTTAAAATTATTAAAAAAAATTAAAGAAAAAAATATTCCTTATATTCGAGGAGTTATAGGACAAAATATTAAGTTTGGTAAATCAAGAATACATGTCCTTGCTCCACCCAAAAACTACATAACAGGAACCCGTTCAGATGCAAACTCCAACAGTGTTGTCTTTTTATTAACACAAAATAAATTTGGAGTTTACTTTGCCGCAGATTCAGAACATGAAACAGAAGATTTTATAGTAAAAAATAATTCTATACTAAAAGCAGACATATATAAAGTTGCTCATCACGGTAGCAAGTATGCATCAGGAGATGAAATACTAGATAAAATTAATCCAACTATAGCAATTATATCAGCAGGATTAAATAATTCATACCATCACCCTGCTCCATCAACAATAGAAAAATTTAAAAAAAGAAATATTAAAACTTACATAACTTTTAAAGTGGGTACAATTATCGCTGAATCGGACGGTAAATCATACTCAATAAAAACAGTAAAAACAGGTAATAGTAAAGCCCATAACTCTATTAATTATATTAAAGAAGAAGACCCCGATAATTATAATGAAATAGTTGAAAATAGCTCTAAAAGGAAAAAAGGAAATTCTTCAAAAACTTTTGCAAAACTAGATATTAATGGTAAAGCTATTCTTAAAAATGGACATTTTTATGCATCTAAAAACTCAAAAAAATTCTATGCGTGGAATTGTAAAGGCCCTAGAAGAATTAAACCAACTAATTTATTAGAATTCAGTAGCTTTCAAGAGGCGATTAGTACTAATAGGACCCTTTCTTCAAGATGTAAATATACAGACAATGGCTCAAAATCAGCAAATCAAAATTCAATGAATTTTGATAAAGAAAGCCCTAAAACAACAAACTCTAAATCTAGTCCATCAGGAAACAAGATAAACATTAATACAGCTTCAGCAAAAGATTTAATTTCAATAAAAGGCATAGGTAAAAAAACAGCAGAAAAAATTATAAATTACAGAAAATCAAATAAATTTAAAAACATAGAAGACATTATGAAAGTTAAAGGAATTGGTAAAGGAAAGTTCAAGAAATTAAAAGCCTCTATAACAGTAAACTAGCTCATCAACTCATTTACTGTAGAAATTAACTTTTCAACTCTAAATGGTTTTTCAATTATTTTATTAGCATCCATTCTTTTAGCAACATTCAGATAAGAGGTTGCACTAAACGCAGCACCACCACTTGAAATAGCAATAATTTTAACTTGCTCAGAAGTATAAACTTCTCTTATATCTGAAATTAATTCTAAACCATTTTTATGAGGCATTACAATATCAGTAATAACTAAATCTATAGCTTCTTTTTTTATTACCTCTAATGCTTCTAGTGGATTTGGTAATGTAAAACATTTATAATCATTTTCAAGTGAAAATTTTATTATCTTTAATGTTTCTAGGTTATCATCAATTATTAATACTCTTTTCATACTATTCTCTAAAAAAATTATATAGCAAGTATATACTTTATATTATCAAATTACAACATTTTTTTCATTTTTTTATAATATTTTATCTATGACTTTGTACAGTAACAGTATCGAAAACTTCAAATGGAGTAGAATCATTACTTCGTTCATCAGCACCTTTTGCTTTAATTGTAATTGTATCACCATCAATTGTTAATAAACAATAATGATATTTTTTACCTTCAAACTTTTCACTATATTCATAATCCCCCACACTTAATTGAGTTTGGTCTAATATTGCACCTCCACCTCCAGTTACAATATAGTTTATACCATCTGCAATTAAATGTTCATAAGCATGGTCATGACCATTAAAAACGATATCAACACCCTTTTCTACAAGTAAAGGATGTAAAATACTTCTTAAATCAGTTTTATCCCCATCATCTCCGTGATGTCCTGTACTAAAAGTAGGATGATGATAAATTGCAATTACAAATTTAATATCACTAGGTATATGGTCTAATTTATCTATAAGCCATTCCCTTTGCGGGCTCCCTTCTGATATATCAATGTTAGAATTTAATGCTAAAAATCTAATACCATACAAATCAACATGGTAATATTGTTCAGTTTCTGGCAAATCAAAAAGATTAAAAAAGTTATCTCCTCCATTTGTGTGGTCATCAGGGTCTGCATGTTCATGATTACCTACGATAGGATAATAAGTTATACCCATATCAACAAGAGGTTTTATTTCCTTAAAAAAATCATCCCAAGCATCATGTTCTGGATCTTTGCCATCCCATACTAAATCACCACTATTAAAAATATATTCTATATGATTAGGGTTAGTATTAATTTCATTTAACATTGCAGCAACAACTTTTGGGTGTTTTGAATCAATTGTATGTTTGTACCCCGATATTTCAATCTCATGGTCTCTGTTATCACCATAAATTATAACTGAATGCGTATTATTTGCTACAATTTCTTTACAGACATCATCAATCTTTTCAAAGCCTGATTTACAAATACATTCACCAGTATTAGGATTACATTCTTCACTTTCTTCACATTGTTTATTCGCACATAGATCAGTTATTTCTTCTACACAAGCATTATCCTTTTTAACAAAACCTGTTTTACAGTCGCAATTTCCTGTATTAATATTACATTCTTCATTTTCATTACATTGCTTATCTATACATAAATCAACTTCTTTTTTTATACAAATATGTTTATCAGATGGAGATAAAATATAGCCATCATTACATTTACAAAAAGCAGTATTTGCACCAATGTCAACTTTACATTCAGAATTTTCGCAACTATAATTTTCGCAAGGACTTTTTTCTTTTTCGTTATTATTTTCTTTGCTTGAACCACAAGATAAGATAAATAAAGAGACTATAACTATAAAATATTTAAACATAACTCCTCCTTTAAGCATTTTATTATATCAATAAATTTAAGTAATTGAAAGTATTTATTTAACAATAGTTAAGTTTACAAAATAAATACATTATCAGCCTAAATATAACTAAATTTTTTTTTGAAACACAAATTCCCCAAAAAACACATTGTTTTTCCTAAAAAAGCTGATAACCCACTAATTTTACTAGAAAAAACATAAACACACAATTTAGGAAACAATCTTTCTTTAGTATAATTATTAATGGAGGAAATATGGAAAAAAAAGAAAAAATAGTCTATTCAGCCTCACTTTCCGGCATAGATGCGGTGATGGTAACGATAGAAAGCGATATTTCATTTGGAATGGCAAACTTTAATATTGTTGGGCTTCCTGATAATGCAGTAAAAGAAGCCAAAGTCAGGGTTATGAATTCAATAAAATACTTGGATTTAGATTTACCTCAGAAAAAAATAACATTAAATTTAGCTCCTGCGGATATGAGAAAAGATGGCTCAAGCTTTGATTTACCTATGGCTATCGCTGTTTTAAATGGCTTTAACTTACTAAATGTTGAACTTACTAAAAAATACTTAATTGCAGGTGAATTATCTCTTTTTGGAGAAGTTAGAAATATACATGGAGCATTATCCTTGGCAATTTTAGCAAAAGAAAAGGGATTAACGGGGATTATTCTTCCTTATGAAAATGCCGAGGAAGCATCATTAATTCCTGGTATTGAAGTTTATGGTATTAGAAATTTAAAAGAATTATTTGAGTTTTTAATAGGGAAAACCCTATTAAAAAAAGAAGAACTTAAAAAATATAATTTAAATAACTCTACTTTATTTAACGAAGACTTTTCAGAAGTAAAAGGACAATTTTTATCTAAAAGAGCCATAGAAATAGCAGTTACAGGAAGACATAATATTATGATGATAGGAGCTCCGGGAAGTGGAAAAACTATGCTTGCTAAAAGAATATCAACTATAGCTCCTCCTTTAACTTATAATGAGATGATAGAAGTAATAAAAATTTATTCAGCTGCCGGTTTACTAAAGCAAGGATTAAAAAACTTATTTACAAGGCCATATAGAGCACCTCATCATTCTATTTCAGAAGCAGGACTAGTAGGAGGAAGTAGTAATCCTAAACCTGGAGAAGTATCACTTTCACATAATGGAATATTATTTTTAGACGAATTAACAGAATTTAAAAAATCAACACTTGAACAACTAAGGCAACCACTAGAAGATAGAGAAGTTACTATTACAAGAGCATCAGGAAGTTTAACTTTTCCGGCATCAACAATGTTTGTTGCAGCAATGAATCCGTGCCCTTGTGGTTTTTATGGAGATCCATCTAATTCATGCTCATGTAATCAAAATGAAATAAAAAGATACCAAAAAAAAATCAGTGGTCCTCTTTTAGATAGGATAGATTTAGTAATAAATGTTCCTGCAGTTAAACCAAGTGATTTAGTAAATAATATTAATTCAGAAAGCTCAAAAGAAATAAGAAAACGAGTAGTAAAAGCATTTGAATTACAGAAGGAAAGATTTAAAAATGAAAATTATAAATTTAACTCTATGATGCCCCCCAAAGACATAAAGAGATTTTGTAAAATAGATGAAAATACTAAAAAATTTTTAAGATTTTCAATAGAAAAATTTGGAATCAGTGCAAGAAAATATTCAAGAATATTAAAAGTAGCAAGAACAATCGCCGATTTAGAAAATTCAAAAAATATAGAACAACATCATATTTCAGAAGCATTAAATTTTAATATTCAGAGGATTTTAATAAATTAGATTTATAGACTACCAACCAGTTTCTAGATAATCCTCATTATATCCACTTCCACTATCTGCTAATGTTTTTATTTCTAAATAAATTTCAGACAATTGTCTTTTAGGAATATCTTTTAGTTTCACTTCCTTACCATTTAAATCATAAAAATATAATGTTCCCATCCAAATTTCTTGGAATCTATCTCCATAAACGCCATAACATTCACCCATAAACTCTAACTCAGCCTTAATATTTCCTATATACTTATTATAAGAATAATAACAGCCAGCATCCTTTGCAGGACCTCTCTTCCAACCAAATTTATCCATTAATTTTGACTTAAATGATATACGCATTACCATGTAACCTTTAAATTCATCAATAATATTATCATCAAGTTGTTTTTCACTTGGAGTAAAAACTATCCTATTTAATTGTTCAAAAGCTTGAGTAATTTCATAATCTTCTAGCTGTTCCTTCCATGCTAGTATATCCTCTTCAAGCATATCAACAGGGTGTATTAACGAAATTTTAGAATCTTTAGAAATTTCAAATTCTTCATCTTCTATATCCACTAAGGTATTATCTTCCATTATCCTAAAAGTTTTACCATCTGCTAGCCAAATTAGCCCTTTAGATAAATTATTCATGATAGGGTTTTCCATAAATATAAATAAATAATCCTCTAAATCCCATAAAGTTGAATCTATCATTTTTCTTTGTAAAAATATTTTTCTATCCTTTATATAATCTTTGAGTTCCTTTTTCATATTTTTAAAGTCTTCATAAGCTTTATTTGCAATAACAGGGTCATCTTTTTTACTTGGTCTCGGCAAATTTTTATAAGATTTTCCATTATTTCCAACAACAGTAAATTTAAAATCAGAAGTCAGAGTTACTGCAAAAGACCTAGCCCCATAATCTATAGTTTTCTTAGCTTTTGAATCAAAAGCAAAAGTTTTCATTCTATAATCATATAACAGATTTCCTAGATTTAATTTTGCTCCAATATCATAATAAAGATTACTTATCAATGAATCAAATTTATTGTTTAACAACCTAGCCATTTTTTTTAACCCATTCTTTTTACCCATTAATATTATATTACTCGCAAGTAACTTTTTTAAAGAATTATCATTATTTTCAATTGCAATTATCAACTTATCAAATAATTCATCTAAGACAGAGTCATCACTACAATAAACAGACAATAAAATAAGTACCCAATTAGCCTTTTCTCTACTATTTTTCCACATATCGTATATAGATTTTGAAAATTTAATTATATCTTCTTTTTTGATAAAACTAAGTAGTTTTTTAGCCTCATAAAAAAGTTTTTGCTCCTTTGATTTTGTTAATGAGTTTAATAAGGAATAAAGTAAGTTTTGAGAAATTTTTTCATTATTCTTTTTAAAGTTTAATTTAGGAAGTTCATCTATCTTTAACCAATTTATTTTATTTATATTCTCCAAATTTAAGTCCTTATTTTGCTCAGCTTCATTATTAAAATCCTCTATACCAAAACCTAAAACAATATCTTTTCTTTTTTGAGCCTCATTTTGCTTTATTATAGCAAAATATTTACTCACAGCATTTTTCACTTTTTGAACCTTTTCTTTTAATAATAATTCATTCAATAAAGGAATTACTACTTCAGGTTTATTTAAAGAAGCTAAAAGTTCAATAGCTATTATTCTTTCAGCTTGTTTTTTAGATTTAATCATAGATTTAAAATCATCGAAACCATTTTGATATCCTTTTAAACAACTAACTATAGCCTCTCTTACCTGCCTTGAATTTAAAGAAGATAATTTTAATAAGTAAGGATAAAATTTATTATTATCATATTCCCACAATAAAGGAATTAAAAATGATAATTTCTTTTTATCTTTTGAAAACCTATCTAACTCATTAACAATACTATCAAAATCTTTTCCTGTTATTTGTCCCATATATTTTCTCCAAAATTCTTTATAGTCATCACCTTCAATAAAATCGTGTTATTTTAACATTAAAATTATTTAATTATCAAGTGAACAATATAAAATAATAAAGTTCATATAAATTTAATATTTAACGGTAAAAACAATAAACTAATAATTTAACCAGCTGTTGTTATTGTAAATATAAAATAATTTAGGCTCCATAAGAGTATTAATACTTTTATCATTACTACTCAACTCACCCTTACCAAAAACTAATGCAGACTTAAAAACTTCTTCTGTTAAAAATTTAGTTGGAACTTGCAATTTAATATTAGTAATTTTATGTTGATAATTATCGTTTTTTCCTGCTAAATAAAACCCCCAGTCTCCAAAAGATGGAATATTATAATGGAACGGAGTAATATAAAAATTGGCAGATAAGAGTGTTCTTCCTATGCACAAAAAAGCTTCTTTTGCATGAAAGGGAGATGTAGATTGAATAACAAGTAAAGTATCTTCATACATTAAACGCCTTAATTTCATGTAAAATTCTTTAGTATATAATTTATTAAGTTCTATACTATTTGGGTCTGGTAAATCTATAATAATTAAATTAAATTTTTCATTTTTAACTTTGCTTATGTAAATATCAGCATCCATATTAATAATTGATATCGTTGCAATTTGCCTATATTTACCTTTACTCTCTTTTTTATATATTTTCTCCTTACCTTTACTTAAAAATTTAACATCAATAGTTTTAACAATAGAATTAAGTAATGAATTATCATTTATTTCCCTTAAAATAGAATTAGTTTTAGCTAGTTTAGTCATTTCACTATCCAAATCTATTAATTTAATTTCCGATATATCCTTGTATTTATTTAATTCCCTTACAGCTAATCCATCTCCCCCACCTAGTATTAATATTTTTTTATGTTCATTTAATAGAGACATTGCAGGATGAACTAATAATTCATGATACCTGACTTCATCTAAAGAAGAAAACTGGTTATTTCCATTAATATACAATCTATATTCTTTTATAATTTTATTGTGTGTAATAGTAATATGCTGATACTTAGTAGTTTTACTAAAAACAACCTTATCTTTATAAAGCCTTTGTTCTGAATTAATTTCCCATTTTTTAGTATTTAAAACACCAAAAACAAGTAATATGATAGTTAAAACAATTAAAATTACTATTTTTTTACTTTTTACCAATCCTATTTTATAAAAATATCCAAAAGTGATAATAGCAATTAAAAAATTAACCCCAGACACTAAAAAACCAATTTTTACTATATTAAAATGAGGTAATAATATCTTAATCCAAATTATAGCACCAATAAAAGAACCAAAATAATCCGCAGAAATAATAGTAGATAAATTAGTTTTTAATTTTTGTTGATATTTTTCATTAATTCTAATAATAAAAGGAATCTCAAACCCTATCAAAAACCCCATGGAGGAAATTAAAAAATATTGAATTAAAGTAAAATTATCTTCAATATAGGCAAAAGCTACATAAATACCTATTGGAGAAAAACTACCAAGAATAACCAGTAGGATTTCAATAAGTATAAATTTTTCAATTAAATTATTATCCTTTATAAATTTTTGAGCCCAGCCACCAATGCCCATCATACCAAGCATAATAGCAATTGTTATACTAAACTGCTCAATACTATTTCCTAAAATATAAATCGATATTGTAGAAAGTAAATACTCATTAATAAGGCCTGATGCACCTGTAAAAAAAATAGATAATGAGAGTAAAACTGTTGAAGTTTTTAATTTAAGCATTTATTAGATTATAGAACTTATAACGAATGCAAGAGCAATTTTTATGGAAGAGTAAGTTATTGCAATAGGAATATTATCTTTAACTATTTCATCATAAACCCTTACTTTAGGTAAAAAGATTTTATCAATTACATTGTTTAGTACAATAATTACAAATACAACTACAATAACTAAATCTATGCCAAATAACTTTAAGTCATTTACTAGAGTAGTATCATCTCCCATAATTGCAGTTTTTAATATAATTGCAGCAGAAATCATTATACCAGACAAAACAATTGCAACGGAAATATTACCTTCTTTTACTAAATCATGTATGTTAAACTTAGTTATAACATTATACAAAAATACCAGTAAAATAAAAGAAATCTGACCTAATATAAAAAACAGTACTGATGTCCACCAAACACCCTCTCCAGACATAGATGCAAAAAGAATAATACCCGTGGCAATGAATGTTCCAATTTCAACAAATGCAACCGAAAGATTATTTTCAGATAACATTTTATTATTATTTACATGTCTTAAAAGTAATTTATCGTTGATAATCATAGATAAAAATATAGCCACAATTATCATAACAGAAGATGCACCCAAGTAAATCAAATCATCTAGCAAATTAACTTTATCCATTGAGGTTAAAGGAGCAATAAATGCAATTCCAATACCAATAAAAAGTCCAAATTTTCTAATTGAAAATGCTAAATTAACTTTATTATGATTTAATCTATCTATAAAAAGTTTTACTAAAAAAACTATTACAAATACTACAATTAAATTAATTCCATCTTCCCATGAATAAAGTTTCATCATTCCCCCTCTTTCTTTTTAAAATTTATTATTGTTTCTGTGTATATTGTTGTAAATTCATTTGGATAATAGTGTAAAGTATATATTTTAACTAAATTATTAAGTCTTTTTAATAAAATTTTAGTTTCAGGGTTATTTTCACCAGGAAAGATATAATTAAATTCTAAATCATAATTATCTTCTTCTATTTTGTTAATTAAGCGAAAAAGATAAGTAAAATTAGCAAACCTATAAAAAACATTAGTTATTTTAGCTATGTTTTTAGAAAACAAACAATCATTTTTAATATTATTTACCGCAAACACTTCAAAAACTTCATTATTTATATTTAAAAAATGACTTGCTCCAATAATAGAGAGGTCAATAAAATAATTATTAAATTTAAACCTAAGGCTTTTTAATATATTTACTTTGTGTACATCCTTTTTGGATATAGTTAAAACTAAATCTTTATAGGATTGCTTTATATAACTAACCATAATTAATCTTAAATCTTTGAGAAATCATTATCTTCTCCAGTTCCTGTGATTGCTACTCTTTTTTTTCTACTATACCTGATAATATTTTCATCACCATCAACAATAATTGAACTTCCAATGCCTGATAATGTTATATCATTATCATCCCCTTCAATATGAATAGTTCTGTAATCTTTACTAAAGATTATTTTATTACCATCTCCTTCAACTTTAATAACTCTACATTCATCATTAAATACTAAATCATTGTTGTCGCCCGATATTAAAGCTGCAGGTGAATTTCCAGTAAAAACGACTTCATTATCATCACCTTCAACTATAATTTTTCTATTGTTACATTCAATTGTTAATAATTCCTTGTCTTCTTCCAAGATATAAGTTTCCATATTTCTCCATTTATTTTCCACCACCACCATAAGAGCGACCTCTGAATGAAGATCCACTTCTTCTTACTCCACCTGATGAATACCTTCTTGAAGAGCCATAATAAGTTGTTCCGTAATATCCCCCACTACGATACCCATCATCATAGTAATCATCATCGTTATCAGCATAATCAAGCCAAAAACTAAAAACTATAATCCCACCTAAAACAATCCAAATAAGTATATTTGTATAACTAAAAGAATCTTCATCTTCATAAGCATAACCATAATCTTCGTTTTCATCATAGGAAGGTCTAAAATTTTCAGAAGTATCTTCAAAGTTATTATTATCTTTAAAATCATCACCATACTCTTCATTTTCTTTTTTAAAAGAAATAAATATATAAATAGCAGCAATTACAATCACAATCACTGACACTATAATTAAAACCATTTCCATAATTATTCCATAACAACCATTGACTTATGATTTTATATAAATAACACAATAAAAGCAAGAATAATCATTTATTTATTCAAATTACTTCTTATATACTTGAAATTTTACTATAAAATAAGTAAACTATTCCTGAGATTAGGAATGTTATGTTTGATATATTTAAACCAAAATGGAAAAATGAAGATGCTACAACAAGGCTAGAAGCTTTAGAAAGTATTAATGATGTAAACATATTACAAGAAATAGTTTTATATGATAAAGAACAAATAATTAAAGTAAGAGCTTTAAAAAGGATAAATGAAGATAAAATACTTTATAATATCCTCTTAGAAACAACAAATGAAAAGATAGCTGATAAAATTATAGAAAGAATATCTGACCAAAATACATTAATAAACATACTCATGGAGTATAATAATATAAAAAAAATAAAAAAAATTTTAGAAAAGATAAAAGATAAATCAAAATTGGAAGAAGTGATACTTAAAACTAGAAATAAAGAATTAAAAGAAATATTATTACCCTATATTAAAAATCAAGAAATTATTTACAGTTTAATTATCCTAAACCAAAATGATAAACTTGCACTAAATGCTTCAGAATACTTACGAGATGAGAAATTTTCTAAAGAAGTCTTTAAAAATACAAACAATATAGAAATAAAAAAAAAATTATTAAAAAATATAACTGATGAATATTTTTTAAAAAAAATAATGTTATCTAACAACAAAGAATTAACAAGAATTGCAATTAAAAATATAATCGATGAAGATCTTTTACTAGATATTGCATTAAAAAGTCTAGATAGTAATCTAAGAAAAGATGCCATCAATACAATAAAAAATCAAAATTTTCTATCTCAAATTGCCAAAAAAGAAAAAAATAAATCAGTTAGATTACTTGCTGTTAGTAAATTAACAAATCAAAATGATTTGGAATATTTTGCAACTTTTGATAATTATTCTAAAATCAGATTAACAGCAATAAACTCAATTGAAAGCGAAGATGTTTTATTAAATATAATGGACTTAGAAAATGATTTAACTATAAAGAATGCAATCATATCTAGAATTAATTCTAATGAGTTTCAAATTAATGTGTTTAATAAAACAAACAATAAATTAATAAAAGCTAATGCTATATCAAAAATAACTGACCAAAAATTTTTAGAAAAAATTATACGAACAGAAAAAGATAGATTATTAAGAACAAAAACAATTAAGAATCTTAAAAATCAAAATTTATTAAAAAAAATAGCAGAAAATGAAAAGGAAAATAGTACATCAAGAGCTATGGCCTTAAAACGACTAAATAATTCTGATACAATACTTAATTTAGCATTAAATTGTAAAAATGAAAATATAAAACTAACTGCAGTTGCAAATATAACTCAAGAGGATAAACTACTTAATATTATAAATAAAGAAGAAAATATTAAAGTTTCAAAAGCAGCTATTCGTGCTTTAAAAAGTCAAGAAAATATTTATAATATTGCTTTTAATAATAATAATGAAAATATAAAATTTTATGCATCAAGACGCTTAAAAGATAATTCTTTGTTAAAAAAACTACATAAAGAAACTCAAAATGATAAAATTAAAAATATTATATTTAAAAAATTATCCATTATTTCAAAACAACAAATAGAAGAAGAGTCTTTATATGAAATAATTCTAAATTCTGATCTGAAAAAGGAAAAAGTTCATGCACTAGAAAAGATTTTATCACAAAAATTATTGATTAAAATTTTAGAAAACTCTAATGATAAAATCATCAAATTACTTGCTATAAAAAAAATAAATAATTATGAGTTTTTAAATACAATTAAAAACAAGTATAAAGATAAAAAAATACAACAGTTAATAGAAGAGAAGCTAAAATCAATATAAAAAACTAAAACTTGTTGTTTTTAATGCTAATATTTGATATAAATTCTTCTTTATGAGGAGTTAATATGAAAATAATAATATATATATCAATAATAATTACATCCTTTCTGACTATATCATGTAATAAAGAAAATACTTCAGTTAATTCAAAAGCCACATCATCTACTAAAAAAACAATACCCCTACCTAAAAATTTAAAAATAATTAAAATAGATGAAAGTTTTAAAGCTCCTGAGTATACTTATCAAAATTTATCATTAAGTATTCCTGAAGATTTTAAAAAAAAGGAAGAAACAATATTCTTTCAAGAGAATGGCACTAATCTTTCAATCGCTAAAGAACTAACTCAAAGCTCTATCGATGATTATATTAAGAAGAATTATAAAAAATTAAAAACTGATTACTCAAATACAATTAAAGAAGAAGAAAATTTAAATATAAATAATAACTTAGCAAAACATGTTAAATATATAATTGACAGAAAAAAATATCTAATACAAATTGAAACTATCCTAATAAAAAAAGATAATTATATGTATATAATAATAGTTTCAGGTAAGAAAAAACATATTGATGTTCTTTCTAATACAATAAATAATATTTTTGCAACAATAAAAATAAAGGATATTTAATGCAAATAACTCTAAAAAATATCAAACAAATTATCCCTAAAAACCCTAAAATTAACGGCAGTGAAGACTTTATAAAAACGGCTGTTCTCGTTATTTTAATTAAAATAAATAATGAATGGGAAATACTTTTTGAAAAAAGAGCAAAAAGCATCAGTCAAGGTGGCGAAATATCGTTTCCAGGTGGTAAATTTGATGCTAATTTTGATTTAACAGCAAAAGATACAGCAATTAGAGAAACAATAGAAGAAACAGGCATAAGTAAAGATAGCTTAATTGTGATAGGCGAATTGGACTCAATATTAGCACCAATAGGAGTTATGATAAGACCATTTTTAGCATCTTCAGATATAGAAAAAATCCCTAAAAATTATAACACATCAGAAGTTGAAAACTTATTTTCTGTTCCAGTTAAGTGGTTTATTGATAACCCCCCACTAGAATATGCAACTATTCTAAAAGCTCATCCTTACGAAATAGATAAAAGAAATAACATTATCCCATTACTACCAGCAAAAGAACTTGGACTTCCAGAAAAGTATAATGCTCCATGGGGTAAATTAAAACAAAAAGTTTTTGTTTATAAATATAATAATGAAATTATTTGGGGACTTACTGCAAGAATTGTAAATTCATTAATTAAAAATTTGGTTCAATATACAGAATAATAAAATCATCTCCATTTTTTAAACCACCTTGAAAAAAACCTTCATTAGTTTTAGTGTGTAAGTTAATATTTAAAACCCAAGGTATTCTTATATTTAATGCAAGTGATTTATTAGCATCAATATTTCTAGGTGTAAAATATATAATTTTATTATTTGGAAGAATAATTTTTTTAGTTTCTCCTACTTTCACTTTAAATGAATGATCTTTTAAAAGTCTAAATTCAGAAAATTGAGCTACAGAATTAAACATACTCTTAATCTTTTTCAAACTTTTATCAACATGCTCATTTTCCATTGAAGCACTAATAACCTTTACTTTAAATTCAATTGGCTGAGTATTACTAATACTTTCCCTTAATAACACCTCTTTTGTTTTATCTTTTTTATCTTTACTTAGAATAACATGAGATTCTTTTTGAGAAGTTTCTTTTACTTTTGTAGAATTATTATTAATTCCAATATAATAGCCTACTAGCAAAAGAGCTACAGAACTAATTAAAATATTCACTATTTTCATATCACACCCACATAGTACAATAAAATAGACAATAATTATTTATTTTTATTCATTATTTTTTTACTTTTTTTCTTTTTAAATAAAAAGATTTATTTTTTTGCTTATTATTTGATGAATTAAACATAATTTCTTTCTGTTTAACTTTAGCATTTATATTTTTTTCAACAAATATTGGCCTAAGAGTGAAAGGATCTAATTCGGTATAATACATTAAAGTTGCATAAGTAGATGGAGTTGGTGTAAATATTTGTACTTGTTCTGGATTTATTTTTAAACCATCATTAGTAAAAGTTTTAAGTTCATACATATCTTTATTTTTACTACCAGGATGTGCTGCAATAAGATAATAAGTTAAATATTGTTTTTTGTTTAATTTTCTATTAATATTATCAAATTCTTTTTTAAATTCGAGCAAATGATTATTTGACGGTTTTCCCATGCACTCTAAAACACTATCAGAAATATGTTCTGGAGCAATTTTAAGTTGCCCGGACACATGGTTTTTGGCTAAATTTTTTATATATTCTTTTCCATATTTTTTATCATTTAATATCATATCATATCTAAGACCTGAAGTTATAAATATTTTTTTTATATTTTTTATCTCCCTTAGTTTACTTAATAACTCTAACTGTGGTTTATGTGTAATCTTTAATGCAGGACATATATCAGGATAAATACATTCTCTATCTTTACAAGAGCCTAATTTTAACTTTTTTTTACATTCAAAGCCATACATATTTGCCGTTGCTCCACCAACATCTTTAATATAGCCTTTAAAGTCTTTTCTAGAAGAAATTCTTTTAGCTTCCTCAACAATATTATCCTGAGATCTTGACCTGACAGTCCTCCCTTGATGAACCGCAATTGCACAAAAAGTACAAGCACCATAACAACCTCTATGAGTAGTGATTGATGAACCTATTGTTTCTAGTGCTTTAACATTACCATCTTTTTGATAATAAGGATGTTGTTCATTTTCATACTCAATAGCATAAATATCATCTAATTCATTTTCATCTAAATAATCAGCTGGAGGATGTTGAATTAAATATCTATTATCATGTTTTTGTGCCAATCCCACAGAAGCAAGTGGGTCATTATTTTGATAAAAATCATGAAACATTTCAATAAATTTTATTTTATCCTTTTTTACTATTTCCAAAGATGGTAATTCCAAATAACCATCAGGTATTTCTTTGGATTTTATACATGTTCCTTTTATATTATCAATAGATAAATTATTTTTTAAATTATTAGCTATATCTAAAATAGACCTTTCGGCCATTCCATATACTAGTAAATCAGCCTTAGAATTAAATAAAATTGAGCCTCTTATTTTATTGCTCCAATAATCATAATGAGCAATTCTTCTTAAAGAAGATTCAACGCCTCCAATAATAGTTAACTTCTTAGAATATCTTTTGATTAAGTTAACATATTTTATAACAGCCCTATCAGGTCTTTTGTTATTTACTCCTCCCGGAGTATAATCATCTTGTTTTCTCCATTTTTTACTTGCAGTATAATTTGCAACCATTGAATCAACAGATCCACTTGTAATTCCCCAAAAAAGATTTGGTTCTCCTAATCTCATTATATCATTTTCATTACTAATATCAGGCTGAGCAATAATTGCAACTTTAAATCCATTTTTAATAAGTAATTTACCCAATATAGCAACACCAATATATGAACTATCAATATATGTATCACCCGTTACAAGAATTATATCTAAGGAATCCCATTTTTTATTATTCAATTCAGGTTTTGTTGTAGGGACAAACATTATAAAATGCTCTTATAATCCATTATCTTTTCCTTCTTCATTTTTAGCAAAACTATTTAAGTCTTTATGGGTTGCAACATTATCATTAAGAGGTCCTGCTTTTCTTTCAGCTTCTTCCTCACCAGAAAGAGCAGATGATGATGCACCGAACATATCTCTTATTTCATCTCCAAACAATGTAACAACTCCAATAGCAGCAACAGCAATAAGTGCTACAATAATAATATATTCAGTCATTCCTTGACCTGCCTCTTTCTTTAATTCATTCTTTAAAATATTTTTCATAAGAATCTCCATAAACCTACTATACTATACACTATAACATAAATTAAAAAATCATACAAAGGGCCTATTTTTAATTTTTTTACACTAGATTGCTCTAATCACTCTTCCTTGGTAAAAATTTATACTTTGTTATGTTCTTAAACAAGAGAACTATGTTAGATAAATAAGTCATACTGTGCTTAGCACAGTATATTTTTTAGAATTGGTTTAAATCAGGAGATAATAAATAATTACTTAGCACATCTAAAGCCAATATCTGAAGTTTTATCAGTATATTTTAAGTAAGCTCTATTAGAATTTCTAAAACTCTTAGCAAGATGACTTCCCCAAGAACCACCTCTTACTGTTACATAAGTATGACTGTTAACCATTTTTTTAGGCCCTTTTGGATTATTAACGGAATCTTCTTTTTTATAATATGAAGGGTCAAAATAATCATTAGTCCATTCTCTTACATTACCTGCTAAATCCATTACACCATAAGAACTTGAATCAGATGATTTACTACCAACATCAGCAGGAGAACGCTCTCCACATCCTGCAACACCTTCTTCATTTGCCATAACAGTTAAGTCACATGTAGGTTCATCACTACCCCAAACATATATATCATTGCTATCACCTTTGGCAGCTCTTTCCCACTCTGCCTCTGTAGGAAGCCTTAAATCTCCAACCCATCTGCAATATGTATAAGCATCTTCCCATGAAACATTAGTAACAGGATGATTATCTGCATTATCACCATCTACATATTCACCATCAACAGGAGCTTTACATTTTCCAGCATTAACACATTCTTTATATTGTGCAATAGTAACTTCTTTTTTACCAATTTTAAATTCAGGTACTTGAACTGATTTTGCAGGTTTTTCAGAATTTAAACATAAATCATCACCTTCAACACAACCTCTTGTAAACGAACCTTCAGGAATAGTTACCATTTCATAACTACCATTATTATTATTATCATCATCAGGAGTTGTACATCTGTGTCTTATACACTTATCTTTGCTTGTATCTCCATTAACTTGACAATCTGCATCTTCACTACATAAAAGTTGAACACATTTTAAACCATCATCACCTTGACCAACAACAGACCAGAATTCTTTTGCTCTGCATTTACCATTTTTAGGTTCAAGCCCTTCATGACACCCTCTAGTTGCACTACCAAAGTATCCACCTCCAGTAAAAAAGTCTAGCCAGGACCAACCCTTAACTTTAGGAGCACTATCAGCATTCCATTTTTTACTATATAATGATTTACCCATAAAAGACATTTCAACAAGAGCGTAAGGATTTATAGATAATTCAGCATCAGCTCTTATACAAGCTCTCGCATCTACACCAAAACTGTTATTATCAGCTTCTAAATGTTGTTTTAATGTTCCCTCTAATTTAATAGGAGTAAAATCTACATCTGTTCCAAATTCAATTTTTGCAAATTCACCTAAGAAACCAGCATTCGCAGTTATTTTAAAAGCAGGTACGATCCTTAAAGTTACACTAGCTGTTCCTTCTACCCTAACATCTTCAGTTAAGTTATTTGTAGAACTATAATCAAATGTTTTATTATAGTTTTTATCCCAGTCTGCAGGCTTTTGCTTCAAGTAATGTAAATTAGCTTTAACAGTGTTATAACTACTTGCTACAACATTTGCAGTTCCTTCAATATGTGCTTTAGGGATAAGCTTCAATGAAACATCAACATGTGCCATAAATTGAATAGCAGAAACCGGTAAAGTAATAGGGAACTTAGCAAGACTTAAATCCTTTACTATATCTTTTGCATATGATTTTTCAATTTCTTGAAAACCTGCATCTTTCTCAACATGAATATCAAGAGTTGCATCAACATCAGCCTTAAATGTATTTTTAATTTCAAATTCATTTACACCATAATTACTTGCACTAAAAGCTTCCGAAAATGAGCCAGGATAATTAACATCAATTAAAGCTTCAAGTAAGTAGCTTAACTTTAAGCTACCTTTAAACTTTAGAACATCGCCTTTCCATGATTTTTCATAGTTAAGAGTTTTTGATTTAGTAAATGTCAAATCATCTTTTCTTAAATTTTTAAACTTTTGAATTTGTTGTTCATTTGGAATAAATAAATCACTGTTTTGATTTTCTGTAACTATTCTTTTTATCTCCAATTTAGTTTTACCAAGTGCTAAAAACGGATTTACCAATTTAATATTTAACTTAATATTCTCACCTGAATCTTCAATTGAATCAATTTTAGCAACAAGTCCACCTTTTATTTTTTCATTTTTTTGAAATGCAACAATTTGTCCTTTCTCAAATTTTTCATTTCTCTCTGTTCTTACAAATACAAGTTCACGGGCATTTGCACTAACTAAATCATTATTTGCCTCCATTGTTGTAATAACAACAGTTTTAGGATTAATTTCATTAGTTGGCTGACATGCACCATCAAGACATACTAAACCAGCATCACAAGCTAAATTCTCGTAGCAGGCATTTCCACTAGTTCCCTGCTCATTAGCATTCTGACATCCCGTAACAGCAAATAATACTGAAACAAAAAGAATTCCTAAATATTTTTTCATAACCCCTCCTTAAGGCATAGTAGTTAGTTCACAAGAGCCATTACCTTGATCATCTATAATATATTCATAACTATCTTCACATTCACAAATTTGAGTTCCGTCAAATCCAACTTCACAATTACCTGTAGCATTTGCTTTACTGGCACAAGTTGTACAAGACACACATTCTCCTCCATTTGTATTAAAATCCCAGCCATAATCCTGATTACACTGACACATATACAAATCAGGAATAGCTACCGGCCCTGGAATACAAACTCCTGTAGAATTAGGAGCACCATTACAGGGCTCTGTATTACAAGCCATATTTGTTTCACTTTCACATACTCCACCATTATCAACAAATCCATTAGCACACTCACAATGATGTGTGTCAGGACCATCAGCTACACATTTTGTCCTGTTCTCATCATCAATATTATCCTCACATGGTGAATCAGCACATGCTGGCGCAACGCAATTACCAAACTGGTCTTCCGCATAATCATCCTTACATAAACACCTATAACCATTTTCAGTATCTTCAGCAATTATACACTTGGTATTTGAAATACTAGCACATGGATTTGAATCACAAGCTCCTCCTTCTAAAACGCAATATTCGCCATCAGCAACATAGCCTGTATCACAAACACATGTACCGTTTTCAGGATGCATATGAGCATTCTCACATGTTGCTCCACATAAACAAGACAATGAATCCTGATCCCAGTAATACTGTGAATCCTGAGGGTCATTACTATTATTGCCATCATCACATAAACCATTACATGTACAAGAATATGAACTATCCGCATTTGCCCTACAATCACCTGTCGAGCCCTCAAGTTCTACACACGGGTTAGGATCACATGGATTAACAATACATTCCGTTCCAACAGCAGTATAGCCATCATCACAGTCACATGTTGGTGTACCGTCAGCATTAACATCGCATATTCCATGTCCACTACATGTTATTGAAGTAGTACAGATAGTTGCCTTATCAACACATGTTAAATTACTTGAAGGATAAAAACCAGTTGAACAATCACAAAAAGCTTCACCGGTTTTAACTTTACAAACACCATGAGCTGAACAAGTTTGTTCATAACAAGGACTTCCAAATTCTGCAATACACATATAATTGGCTCTTATATAGCCTTCATCACATAAACAAGCCGCATTACCATTTTCATCTACATGACAATCACCATGTTTAACACCTTCACCATCTGCGCAATCAACATCTTTGCAAGCATCAGTTTGGGTTCCTCCACCTAAACAAGTTAAATTCTGCCCAGGATTGTAACCATTTTGACAAATACAAGTAGCTTCATTGTTATGAATTTCACAAGCACCATGACCACTACAATTCTGCCCATCACATGGGTTATTGGTTTCATCAACACAAGTTAAACCGCTTGCTATAAAGCCAGTTTTGCAGTTACAATTAGCATCACTACCATTTACTTCACATGTTCCTTTATCTGTTCCACCACAATCAACACCATCACATGGGTTACTATCTGAAACACAATTTAAACCTTGAACATGATATCCATTTTTACAAACACACTCTAGAACTCCACCACTTGATTGACAAGTACCTCTATCTACTCCACCACAATTAATATTTGCGCATGGATCTAAATTTTCTATACATCTTTCACCAGTGGCATCTGTTGAATATCCTTCTTCACAATTACACTTAGGACTACCATTAACTTCTTCGCATGTACCATGGTTAGAACAAATTATTCCATTACAAACACTAGAGGCAACACATTTAATATCACCTTCTCTTACAAAACCATTCTCACAATCACAAACAGCCTTACTATTTTCAACAATACAGCTACCATGCCCTAAACATGTTACATGATAACAAGCATCTGCTTCAGTAACACATTTATTATCTTTACAAGCTAAACCAGCATCACAAATATTACCCGTTTTACATTCATGATTTAATGTACCTGATTCATCTTTGGGCTTGCTTTCACTGCTACATGAAATAAGTAAGAAAGAAAATACTAAAAACAAAAAAACTATTTTTTTCATAAAACACTCCATAATGTTTACAATTATACTAATGTATATCAAAAAAAAAATCAACCCTTTGACCTATTTACTAATAATATATCAATAATTCTATTTAAAACGCTATAATTAATTACAACCGTATTCCCAAAATAGGTATTAAGGCTGATTTACTTTTCTTGTAATAACCGTATACTAAAGTGTGTTTTTTGGAGGAATCATGTTAAAAATGTATTATTTACTTTCAATTTTTTCAGTATTAGCAATGCTTTTTTTTAGTTGTGGTCCAACATGTGAACCTGGTCAGGTCTTATTAAAAGAAAAAAATGAATGCGTGGTAGATACATGTATAAATTTTCATTGTGGAACAGGTGCTAGTTGCGTTGTAACAACAAACGGTCCTAAATGTGAATGTCCATCACCATTTCAGAGCCTTGATGCAAATGGAAACTGTTACTATGGTGGACTTGACGAAGTTACATGTTCTAGTAAAGGAACAGTAAAAGTTAGTAGTTCTGGTAAACCTTACTGTGATTGTGATTCAGGCTATAAACAACTTGCCGATGGTGTTTATTCATGCGTACCATCAACTCTTTCCTCATTCTGTAATGGAGGAACATGTAGTAATGGTAAGGTTATTCCATATTTTGAAAATAAACCTAATCACGGAGTTAACTTTTTTATAACAGGAGATGGCTATACAGAATCTGATTTGTCTTACAATGGTAAATTTGCAAAAGATGCTACGAAATTCATTGGCTACCTAATGAAAAGAGAACCTTACAAAAAATTTGCCAAATATGTAAACTTCTATATTGTATTTGCTAAATCAAAACAACATGGCGTTGATTTAAGTTGTAGTTCTGATACTGTTAATTCTGTCTTCAATACATGCTTTGACAATCCCGGAAGAAGTACAATAGTAAGAATAAAGAGCTCAGGTAGGAACACTCTCAACAGTTTCATTAGAAGATCCGGTAAATCAGCACATTTAAAAATCGTAATATTAAATGAAGACAGATATCACGCAGGAACTGCTTTTCCAAGTTATGACCTTGCTATTTTCCCAAGAAAAGCAGGGTTAAATTCAGAAATTGTTACAGATATAACACTGTATCATGAGGTGGGACATGCTTTTGGTAAATTAGGAGATGAATACGGAGCTTCTGGTTCAAGTTTTGGTAATCCTCCTGCACTTTCAAGAGCTGATAGATATCCCAACTTATCATTAACAAATAATCTTAATATAATCAAATGGAAATCATTAATTCCAGATTATAATGTAGGAGCTGTTGAAGGTGGATACTATAGAGACTATAATGTATGGAGACCACAAAACAAATGCGTAATGAGGAGTTTTGATACAACAGAAATGTGTCCTGTGTGCAAAGAAGTTCTTGTTAAAAGATTTTACAGTATTTTAGGTTTAAGGTACAGTATTGATGATTTCAAAAAAGAATTTCCACCAGGAGCAACTAGAAACTCATTCCAAACAGAATATAATACTCTTTCTCCTATAGAAAAAGCTCAGTTAAGAGAAATTGACCTTAAATTCCATAATCATAAACATGTAATATCAAGAGAAGAACTTGAAAATATCGAATATTAAAATAATTTAAACATAAAAATTACTTAACATTAAATAAATAAAACTTATTTAAATAACAAGGGTTTATTTTATAAACCTGTAAATAAACAAACAGAGAGAAATAAGATTTACTAATCCAGAAATCAAGAATTATTACAATAATTAAAAACATTTAATTTAAATATAAAAAAAACTTGACAATCTTACTTAATTCAATAATATAGCGTTGTATGATTTAGGAGGTCAAATGTTATTTTCAATGGCGAATATAATAGTAATGATGTTTCTTACTATTGCTTTAACTGCAGTAATGATGCTTATTCCTAAGTTAATTGCTCCTAATAAGCCTAATGAAATAAAATCTGAAGTATATGAATGTGGAGAAAAACCCTTTCATGGTGCTTGGTTTAATTATAACCCAAGGTTTTATATGATTGCGGTTATCTTTATTATTTTTGATGTAGAAGTAGCTTTAACTTTTCCTATAGCAACAGTTTACAAATCTTGGTTAAAAAAAGGAAGTGGAATAATCGCATTAACTGAAATACTTGCATTTGTTTTAATATTAGGATTTGCTTTTTTGAGATTATGGAAAAAGGGAGACTTTGAATGGAATAAAGATGTTCCTAAATATGATAGCAAGAGTACAAATAAACTTAAAGAATATATATAAGGAGTTGATATGAGCTTTTATCATAAGGCAGAATCAAATTTTTTAGTTACAACCCTAGATGAAGTATTAAACTATACAAGAAAGGGTTCTTTATGGTATTTATTTTTTGGACTGGCTTGTTGTGCTATTGAGATGATGCAAGCTGGAGGCCCAAGAACTGACCTTGATAGATTTGGAGTTGTATTTAGGGCTACACCTCGTCAAGCAGACTTTATTTTCATTGCAGGTACACCTACAATAAAAATGGCAGACAGAATCAAAAGATTATGGGATCAAATGCCTTACCCTAAATATGCAATATCTATGGGTAGCTGTTCTAATACAGGTGGTTTATTCCAAAAAGGATACTCGGTATTAAATGGTATTGATAAAATACTTCCAATAGATGTATATGTTCCAGGATGCCCGCCAAGACCAGAAGCATTAACAGAAGCGATATTAATATTAAGAGAAAAAGTACAAAAAGAAAAGTTCTTAAGAAAGGAAGAAAGTGAATTAATAGAGGAAGCATAATGAAACCATCAGAATTATTAAATGTTATTGAAGCTGAGTTTGGTGATTTTATTTTAGAAAGTTCAGACCAAGGCTTTGATCCATATATTGTTGTAGAACCAGATGCCTTAAGAGATGTTTCATTTTTTTTAAGAGATGATGAAAGAATGAAGTTTGATTTCTTAAGAACTTCTCTGGGTACAGATAAAATTGATTTTATTGAAAGCTTGTTTGTTCTTTACTCATACGAACTTAAACATCAATTAATCGTCAAAGTTGAACTTAGCCACAAAAATCCAGAAGTAGATACCGTTTCAGATATCTGGAAAGCTGCAAATTGGTATGAAAGAGAATCCTATGACTTACTTGGAATAAATTATAAAGATCATCCAGACTTAAGAAGATTAATGATGCCTCATGATTGGGTTGGACATCCTTTACTAAAGGACTATAAGTCACCCAAGAAATATCACGGTATGGATTTATACAGATTTAATCCTGTTTTAAAAGTTACTAAAAAGAAAGCTAAGAAAAAAAAATAAGGGAGACTTAAATGAGTAACATAACAGAAAAAGAAGTATTTTTTGATGAGATGACCTTAAATATGGGGCCTCACCATCCATCTACTCATGGAGTTTTAAGATTTGTATTAAAAACTGATGGAGAAATATTAAAAACAGCAATTCCTGATGTAGGCTTTTTACATAGATCTATTGAAAAGATTGCAGAAAGCTTACCATATCCTCAATTTTTTCCATATACAGATAGAGTAGATTACTTGGCAGCAATGAATGCTAATCATGCCTATGCTGTAGCTGTGGAAAAACTACTAGGAATTGAAGTTCCTGAAAGAGCTGAATACATTAGAGTTCTTGTTGCAGAAATGAACAGAATTGCAAGTCATATGGTTGGAGTAGGATCTTTAGCATCAGATTTAGGTGCGTTTACACCATTCTTATTTAATCTAAGAGATAGGGAGTATCTCTATGATTACTTAGAAGAAATGTGTGGAGCAAGATTAACATACAACTATCTTTCTATAGGTGGAGTTCACAGGGATTTAAAACAGGAAACAGCAGATAAAATATTAAAATTTGTTGAACAAGGAATAAAAAATCTTGATGAATTTAATAGGCTTATTGCCTACAATAAAATCTTTCTAAGAAGATTAGCGGGTGTTGCAGTTGTTAATAAAAAAACTTGTATTGAATATGGTATCGTTGGACCAAATTTAAGAGCGGCAGGACTTAAATATGATGTAAGAAAGGACCAGCCTTATTCTATTTATGATAAACTTGATTTTGATATTCCTGTTGGGGAAGCTTATGCTGCATCAGATGGAGGCGTAATAGGCGATGCCTATGATAGATTCATGGTAAGAATCAAAGAAATGGAACAATCATATAAAATTATTAAACAAGTCCTTAAAGAAATACCAGAAGGCGAAATTCAAGCAAAAGTTCCAAGAAAATTAAAACCTCCTGTTGGGGATATTTATGTTCCAACTGAATCAGCAAGGGGTGAAATGGGATATTATATATTTAGTGATGGTACGGATAAACCATGGAGACTAAAAATTAGAACTGGTTCATTTTCTGCAATGAGTGCATTTGAAGAAATATCTAATGGTTACTTTATTGCAGATTTAGTTTCAGCAATTGGTTCTTTTGACATTGTTGCTCCTGAAGTTGATAGGTAGGTTATGGAAAGTATTACAAATTCATTAATTCAAAGCTGGGGGATAACAAGTAGCACTGGAGCTCAATTAGTTTCATTACTTGTAATGCTTGCTTTCTCCGCTGTTGTTCTTATACCTTTTTTCTTGCCATTTGCAGGAATTACCTCTTGGCTGGAAAGAAGAATCGCAGGAAGAATGCAATCAAGAGTTGGGCCAAATATAAATGGTCCTCAAGGTTTTTTACAGTGGATTGCAGATGGTGTTAAGGCTATGGAAAAAGAAGATTTAATGCCTGATGATGCAGACAAACCTCTTTTTAAGGTAGCTCCATATTTTGTATTTATGGGTGTAGGAGCAACATTAGTTGCGATTCCATTCTCAGAATACTTGGTTTTATCAGATTTAAATGTTGGTATTTTTTACATCATATCGGTAACATCATTTGTTACAGTTGGTATTTTACTAGCAGGTTGGTCATCAAATAATAAATGGTCATTAATTGGTGGAGTTAGATCTGCATCACAAATGATTTCATATGAAATCCCTACTGCATTATCTATTTTAACTGTAGTTTTACTTACAGGTTCATTAAGCATGCAAGACATTGTCAAAGCACAAGGATTTTGGCCTTGGCAATGGCATATATCAAATAATCCATTTATGATAGTTATGTTTTTTATATTTTTTATATCTGCATTAGCAGAAGGCTCTAGAACTCCTTTTGACTTACCAGAAGCTGAATCAGAACTAGTATCAGGTTATAACACAGAATACTCAGGTATTAGATTTGCAATGTTCTTTTTAGCTGAATGGGGAAACCTATTCGTAATTGGAGCAATGACCACTGTTTTATTTTTAGGTGGTTGGCAAGCTCCAGTAGCATTACAGGGTTCAATATGGAATACTCCTGTTCAGTTCATAATATTTATGACTAAAATGTCTGCAGTAGTTTTTATTGTAATTCAATTAAGATGGACACTCCCTAGAGTTAGAGTTGATCAACTTATGATTATTTGTTGGCATTATTTTGTACCTCTTTCCTTGCTATCAATCTTAGCAGTTACTATTTGGATGGCACTCTCTTATGGGCATTCAGCATTAGAATTAGGCATGAGTATCTTTAGTGCTGCTATTTGGTTATATTTTGTATTTTTAGTTCTTTTTAGAGCGGTTAGAAACTTCAAAAAAACCAATGCTAAACTTAATTTAAACTTTTTGGAGTAGATAATGGGGTTTAAATCATATATTAAAAATATTAAAGAAACATTAGATTCTACCTTCGAAGGAATGGGAATAACTCTTAGTAATCTAGCTAAAAGACCAGTTACTTTTGATTATCATTCTTATGGAGACCCTAAAAGGATGCCAAAATCTTTAGCAAAAGCGGGTTTAAAGGATTACAAAGATACTATTTCTGAAGGCTACAGAGGAATACTAGAAGTAGATATTGATACTTGTACTGGTTGTGGTTTATGTGAAAGAGCTTGTCCGATTGATGTTATTACTATTGAAAAAGGTAAAAATGAAGACAAGAGGATTGTAGTTGAAAGATTTGCAATTGATAATGCAAGATGTATGTTTTGCGGACTTTGTTCCATTCCATGTCCAACTGGTTCAATTATGCACACAAAAGAATTTGAAGCATCAAATTATTATGTCGAAAATCTTCTTTTTGAATGGGCAGACGAAGATGGTTACATTGCGTATAATGCTAAAAAAGATGGAGAAAGAGAGAGGGCTGAATTAGGTTCAAAGATAAAAGATAAACTAATAGGAGCAACAATTGTTCCTAAAGAATTTTATCCTAAAAAGGCAAAAGCTCCAAAACCTGAAAAAGTTAAGCTTAAATCACCTCCCGTTATGTTTGGTAATAGAAAAACAAGAAAGCCCGTTGAAGAAGAGGAGATAGTTGAAAAGAAAAAAGAAGATATAAAAAAAGAGATAAATAAATCTTCTGATAAAACAAATAGTAAGAACGAGGCTGTGCCTCGTCCTAAAAGTGGAGAAAACAAAAAAGAAAAAGTAATTGAAACTAAAGTTGAAGTTAAAGCAGAGACAAAGGAAGATATTACTGAAACTAAAGATAATAATCCTAAGGAATAGGAGTTTCGTATGATAGTTGTTTTACTATTTTATTTTTTGGCTTTAATTACTGTACTTGGAGCACTAGTTACAGCCTTTTCTAAAAACATTGTGCATTCAGCATTTGGCCTAATGGCTTCTATGGTAGGAGTAGCAGGTCTTTATGGATATATGAGTGCAGATTTTCTAGCAATTGTTCAGTTAATTGTTTATGTTGGTGGAATTGTAGTATTAATTCTCTTTGCAGTTATGTTTACAGGTGATATTAGAGAAGTTAAATCTTCAAATAAGACTGTTAATTTACTTTGGGCTACTCCTTTTATTGCTGCTTTAATTGGTATAATTATAGGTGCCGAAGGTAAAGTTAATTTTGTAAGCAAAACAACCAAGTTGCATAATACCCCAACAACAAAAATGATTGGTGATAGTTTGTTGAGTGATTATGTACTTCCATTTGAAGTTGTTTCCGTTTTATTACTTGCTGTACTTTTAGGTGCTGTACATGTAGCAAGAAAATATAAAACAGATGAGCGTTAGGAGGAATAATGTCAGCAATAGGTCTTAATCATTTTTTAATTTTGGCTACAACTTTGTTTGGGCTAGGAATATTTATTATTTCAACTAGAAAAAATGTTATCGCAATATTAATGGGTATTGAATTAGTATTAAATTCTGCAAACATTAATTTTGTTGCATTTAGTAGATATTCAAATGGTAATATCGATGGGCATATATTTTCTATATTTGTGATAATTTTAGCAGCAGCAGAAACTGTTGTTGGAATGGCAATTGTTTTAATGCTTTTTAGGCGTTATAAGCATGTAAATGCTACTGATCTTGATAATTTAAAGCAGTAAGAGGTAATTTAGTATGGCTAAATATCTATTTTTAATTCCACTTTTCCCACTTATTGGAGCAGTATTCAATGCTTTATTTGGATATAGCATACATAAGAAAAAGGGAGAGAAACCTATCCATTGGCTAGCAATATTGATGCCTGTTGCATCTTTTGTTGTTGCTGTTATGGTTTTTGTAAATCTGGCTTCACAGTCTGGCGAACACAAATTATTAACTAATCATCTTTTTGAAATGGTTAATATTGAATTTGTAAAAATTAATATGGCATTTGCAGTAGACCAATTATCTGCCGTTATGATTTTGATTGTAACAGGTGTTGGTTCATTGATTCATATTTATGCAGTTGGCTACATGCATGGAGATGAATCATATTGGAGATTTTTTAGTTATCTAAATATATTCTTATTTGCAATGCTCCTTCTTGTTATGGGCGACAATTTAATTGTTATGTTTTTTGGATGGGAAGGTGTTGGATTTGCTTCATATGCATTAATTGGTTTTTGGTATAAAGATGTTAATAATGCTAGTGCAGGAATGAAAGCATTCATTGTTAACAGAATCGGTGATTTTGGCTTTCTAGTTGGATTTTTCCTATTATTCTGGGGATTATCCGGTGCCTGGACAGAAGTCGGTCATCATTATGTTATGGGAGAAGAACATTTTACCATTACTTTTACTGAACTTCATAAATTATTTGCAAATGAAGAATTTGTAAATGCTTTTAAAGCCAAAACATTTATGGGCGTTTCTTTGGCAACTTTGGTTCCACTTCTTCTATTTGTTGGAGCAACTGGTAAAAGTGCTCAAATACCTTTATATGTATGGCTTCCTGATGCTATGGCTGGCCCTACTCCAGTAAGTGCATTAATACATGCTGCAACTATGGTTACTAGTGGTGTTTATATGATTTCAAGATTGAATTTTTTGTTTTCAATATCTCCATGGGTAATGGTTGTAATTACTGGTATAGGTGCATTAACGGCTCTCTTTGCGGCAAGTATTGCTTTAGTACAAAGAGATATTAAAAAAGTTCTTGCTTACTCAACGGTTTCACAATTAGGTTATATGTTTATAGCGGTTGGAACCGGAGCTTATTGGGCTGGCATATTTCATGTTATGACACATGCATTTTTTAAAGCATTGTTATTCATGGGAGCAGGTTCTGTAATTATGGGGATGCACCATGAACAAGACATGTTTTATATGGGTGGACTAAGAAAGAAAATGCCTAAAACACATATGACAATGCTTCTTGCAACAATATCTATTGCTGGGCTACCTGGTTTAGCAGGTTTCTTTAGTAAAGATGAAATTTTATGGAAAGCATTCGCAACAGAAAATCAGGCAATTTCTTGGTGGCCTTATTTAGTATGGGGTATGGGAGCATTAGCCGCTTTATTTACATCATTTTATATGTTTAGATTATATTTTATGACATTTAGTGGTGAAAATAGAGCAGACAGGATTCCAGTAACAACACATCATGGAGACGATGAACATCATGGACATCATGAAATTAAAGAAAGTCCATCATCTGTTACTATTCCATTAATGATATTAGCTTTCTTAGCAACTTTTGCGGGCTATATTGGAATGCCACATTTATTTCATGCACTTCCTAACTACCTAGAACACTGGTTGGAGCCTGTATTTGAAACATCAACAGAACATATTCATTTAAGACATGGACTAGAACATTCTTTAGGTTTAGAATGGGGCTTAATGACAGTTTCTATTGTATTAGCTTTTGTTGGATTTTTTGTAGCAAAAAGATTTTATAATAATAATCCTCTTATTGAGGATGATCCAAATAATATACCTGCAAAACTTAAAAAGAAATTTGCTATGTTTCATGAAATTCTATTTCAAAAGTATTTTGTGGATGAACTATACTTTTTCTTTGTAGTTAATAATCTTCTAAGATTAAACAATTTGTTATCATGGTTTGATGGTAAAATTATTGATGGAATAGTAAATAATGTTGCCTTAGTTGTTAAAATATTTACATTTTTTGCTGGTGCAATAGATAAATATATCGTAGATGGAATGGTAAAAGGTGTAGGAAATATAGTTTTTACTTTAAATAGAAGAGTTGCTGCATTGCAGACTGGTCGTATTCAAACTTATGTTATAGGAATGTCTGCAGGCTTGGTTTTAATTATAATTATTAGATATATATTATTATAAGAGGAGATGATGAGTAGTTACATTTTATCATTAATGACATTTATACCACTATTTGCAGGTATAATAATCGCAAGCCTTGCTATTTTTTCTAAAAAGAAAGAATCTGAAGAAGAGCAAGACTCACTAGATGGCTTAATTAAATGGATTGCACTTGGAGTTACATTAATCTCCTTCGGATTTGCGATTTGGGCTTATTTTAAATACGATCCAACTAAAGTGTTTGATTTAAATGCAAAAAATGCAAATATGCAATTAACTGAACACTATTACTGGATTAGATCTTTTCATATTACTTACTATGTAGGAATTGATGGTTTATCTGTTCTAATGCTTTTATTAACTGGTTTTGTCTCAGTTGTTGGAGTACTTGCTTCTTGGAATATTAAAAAGAAAGTAAAAGGTTATTATGCATTGTATTTAATCTTAATTGCGGCAATGTATGGAGTTTTTATTGCTTTAGATTTTTTCTTATTTTATGTATTCTGGGAATTAATGCTTTTACCTATGTATTTTTTAATAGGTATTTGGGGTGGTCCAAGAAAAGAATATGCGGCAATAAAGTTCTTTATCTACACCTTAATTGGTAGCTTATTTATGTTACTTGCAATAATTGCATTATACTATAATTTACCAGCGGGACAACACACATTTAATATTATTGATATGATAAAGCATGCTGATCATTATGCAAGTATTAAAATATTAGGGCTTCCTTTTGATAAAGTGGTATGGCTTGCATTATTTTTTGGATTTGCAGTTAAAATCCCAATGTTTCCATTTCACACATGGTTACCTGATGCTCATGTTCAAGCACCAACACCAATTTCTATTATTTTGGCAGGTGTTTTATTAAAAATGGGTACTTATGGTATCTTGAGAGTAAACTATACTATCTTTCCACATGCAACAATGTGGGCCGCAACCGGAATCGCAGTATTTGGAGTTATAAATATTGTTTATGGAGCAATGGTTGCCATGGCTCAGAGAGACTTAAAGAAAATGATTGCATATTCTTCTGTTTCTCATATGGGTTATGTTATGTTGGGGATGGCTGGTATGACAGCAGCTGCAATGAACGGAGCTGTATTACAAATGTTTTCTCATGGTATTATAACAGCAATGTTATTTATGTTAGTTGGTGTAATTTACGAAAGAGCACATCATAGGGTTATAGATAATTTTGGTGGTATTGCTCAATTAATGCCTATTTATGCTGCTTTTGCTGGTATTGCATGGTTTGCAGCATTAGGTCTTCCTGGATTTTCAGGATTTATTGCAGAAGCATTAGTATTTTTAGGTTCTTTTAAAAACTTACAACCTTATGTTATTATTGCAGCATTATCAGTTATCTTAACAGCAGGATACATGCTTTGGTCATACCAAAGAGTATTCTTTGGTCCAATAAAAGAAGATATGGCCGCTAAATATCATTATCGTTCATTTAAAGATTTATCAATTAGAGAATTAATAATATTAGCACCTTTAGCGATAACAGCTATTATAGTTGGTTTTTATCCAAAAATAGTTTTATCTATGATGGATGGAACATTAAGTGCTCTTGTTAATTATGTAACAAAGTAGGAGGATAGGTAATGGCATCATATATGATGAATTATATACCTGAGCTAATACTTATTATTGGTATTGCACTAATGGTATTATTCTCACTATTTATAGATAATAATGATGAAAATAAAGAAAGACTTTTAGCTATTTCTATTTCTACAATGGCTATAGTTGGTTCAATATTTGTTCTTATCATGAATTCTAATAAACATGTTGAGATTTTTTCTAATTTTTTAACAATAGACCCACTAGCAACAATATTTAAAATACTATTTTTATCAGTCGCTCTTGTATCTGTATGGTTTTTTGCTCGCTCCAAAGAAACTAATCAATTTGCTTTAGATTTCTATGTTCAAGTATTAACTGTTCTTATTGGAATGATGTTAATGGCTTCAGCGAATAACATGTTGGGATTATATCTTGGCCTTGAAATGGTTTCAATTCCTTCATATTTAATGACAGGTTGGAAACGAAGTAATAATGGCCCTGAGGCTGCGATTAAATACACTATTTATGGTGGTGCAGCATCTGGAGTAATGATTTTTGGAATGAGTTTAATTTATGGATTAGTTGGTAACTTAAGTCTTTCTAGTATTGCAAATTATACACATTTTAATAGTTCAAATAAAGCATTATGGATAATATCAATATTATTCTTATTTGCTGGTTTTGGATATAAAGTGGCAGCTGCTCCTTTTCACCATTGGTCACCTGATGTATACCAAGGAGCAACAACACCAGTAACAGCATTCTTTTCTGTTGCTCCTAAAGCAGCTGGATTTGCAATGATAATCAGATTTTTCTATAAAAATACTATCACAACAAGTGGAGAAACTGTTACCCATGTATTAAACCAAGTACCTTGGACACTATTAGTAGCAATTATTGCAGTAATAACTATGTTTATTGGTAATTTATCTGCAATAAAGCAAACATCCCTAAAAAGAATGCTTGCATACTCATCAATTGCTCATGCAGGCTACATGATTAGTGTTATAACAGTATCATCTAAAATGGCAATTACATCTATATTATTTTATCTTGTAATATATCTATTCATGAATATCGGAGCATTTATTATAGTTTCTATTGTAATGGAAAACAATAATGGCAGTGATGATATAAAACATTTTAATGGTTTTGGCTCTAAAAATGCCTTACTCGCAATAATAATGGCATTTTTTATGTTTTCTTTAATGGGTGTACCTCCTTTTGCAGGATTTATTGGTAAAGTTTACCTATTTACAGCTCTTTTAGAAAATATTACTGCAATCACGGTTACTTTGGCTGTTATTGCTATTATTAATTCAGCAATATCGGTTTATTATTATGCAAGAGTTATTAAAGCAATGTATTTAACAGAATCAACAAATGATTCAACTATTGATACAACAATAGATTTTAAATCTATATTATTTATTTTTGCTATAATAATATTTGTATTAGGTGTTTATTGGGCTCCTTTATTTAATTTATTAAATAAAGCTGTTGTAATGTAGTGTTGGAGGTTTTAAGTTGTTAAATAATATATTTAATTCAATTGTAGGAAGTGGAAACCCAATGAGTCCAACTGAACTTGCAGCAATTGAACATAATACACAAAGAATTGTATACTGGAATGTTGGTCATAGTATTACTCATATAATGTATCCAATGGCAGCACTAGCAGTGATTATTTTTGCCTACGGAATGTATAAAAGATACAAAATGTGGAGACTTGCTAAAAGAGAAGATAACCGTTTTACTGATTTACCAGATAGAATGGAAGGGCTTTTTGAAGCTGTTTTTATGCACAAAAAGATTTTAACAAGAAAATATGCAGGAATAATGCATATAACAATATTCTTTGGCTTTATGATGATGTTGCTTGGTACCGCTCTTACAACCATAGAGTCTGATACTCCTGCTACATTTTTAAATGGAACATTTTACTTAATCTTTTCTATTACCCTAGATGCTTTTGCAATTTTGATTTTAGTAGGTTCATTTATGGCCTTTTATAGGCGTAAAGCATTAAAACCTTTTTTTCTAAAAACAGATGGTGACGACTGGTATGCATTATCTTTTTTGGTTATATCAGTATTGCTTGGATTCTCAATTGAAGCAATTAGAATAGCTATTACAAATCCTTCTTTTGGTAAAATATCATTTGTTGGCTGGATTTTAGCACAAGGAATTAAAGTATTTAATCCATCAGTACCATTTTTATCATCTTTACATAAAGGATTGTGGTATTTACATTTTGGAACGACCATGTTCTTCATTGCTTCAATCCCTTATACTAAATTTTTACATATAATAACTGGACCATTAAATATTTTCTTTAAAAGAAGAACCCCAATGGGAAGATTAAGAAAAATTGATTTAGAAAATATTGATGAAGATACAAGATTTGGTGTTAGTGATATTCAAGATTTATCTTGGAAAGATGCACTTGACTTAGACGCCTGTATAGAATGTGGAAGATGTGAAGAATTATGTCCTGCATTTAATACAGACAAACCATTATCTCCTAAAAAACTAATGAATACCCTCAGAGACCACATGGAAGATGAAGCTAAAGGTTTAAACAAAGCTAATGGCACCGAACTTGTTGAAATGAGAGTAACAGAAAGTGTCCTATGGTCATGTACAACATGTGGTGCTTGTATGGTTGCATGTCCAATGGAAATTGCTCATGTTGATAAAATTGTAGATATGAGAAGATATTTGGTATTAGGTCAAGGTAAAGTAGAGCCAGAACCAGCTGCAGCAATCAAAAAAATGAGAAAACAAGGAAATCCTTGGGGATTACCTCAAAACGAAAGAGCAGAATGGTTAAAAGATATTGAAAACCCTCCTCTTTTAGATGAAAATCCTGATATTGAATTTGATTATCTGATTTGGATAGGTTCTATGGGCTCTTATGACAATAGAACACAAAAAGTAGCTAAAGCATTCCTTAAAATATTACAACATGCTAATATTAAATATGCTCTACTTGGCACTTTAGAAAAAGCTAGTGGTGATGCAGTAAGAAGAATTGGAGCAGAAGATGCTTTTCAAGAATTAGCTATGCATAATATTAAGCAATTAGACAAATTTGGTTTAAATAATAAAAATGGTAATACAGGTAAAATGGTTGTAGCAATTTCACCTCATAGTTATAATGCTATTAAAAATGAATATTCTGATTTTGGCGGAGATTACGAAGTAATTCATCACAGTGAACTTCTAAATCAGTTAATCTCATCAGGAAGATTGAAGTTAACTAAAGATTTTGATAAAAAGATTACCTATCATGATTCATGTTATTTAGGCCGTTACAATGGTGTTTATGAAGCTCCTAGAGATATATTAACTTCTATTCCTGGTGTTGAACTACTAGAAATGGAACACAATCATGATAAATCATTTTGCTGTGGAGCAGGTGGTGGAAGAATGTGGATGGAAGAGCCTCTTGGAACAAGAATCAATCTAAAAAGAACAGACGAAGCAATAGAAGTTGGTTGTGATATTGTCGCAACAGGTTGTCCTTTCTGTATGACTATGATTGATGATGGTGTAAAAGCTAGAAATGAAGAAGACAATATTAAAGTTCTTGACTTATCAGAGATAGTAGCAGAAAATCTTGGTTTAATCACTATAAAATAATCAATATCTTAAAAATTAGCATTTCAAACAATGTGTTTTCCATGCAAAAAA
>JAMOQH010000076.1 GCA_027064085.1 bacterium
TATAGAAAATGCTGATAAATATATAGAATATATTTATCAATATTTAGACAAATATATTGAAGAGTCAGATTATAAGTCATTATATTTTATATTTTATGATTTCAAAACAAACTATGAAACGGAAGTCAATAAAAAGAAAGTTGTTGTCCTATTAAAAAAGTTATATAACACCTTGATTGAACCAGAAAGATTAAATAAAATAGCAAAGAAATTAAGTAATTTAACAGAAGAAAATTATTTTGATTTTGTATTATTTTTAAAAGAACTTAATCCTTCTGTCCTAGTTAAATTTGTTGATAATTTTGCAAATATTGAAAATAAAAAAATACGAGATGAGTTGATTGCTGAATTAACTGCAATTAACTTCGACTTAACTTCTTACTATAAAAATCTCCTAAATGCTTCTTCAGTAGAATACATATTAGAAGGTCTAGAAGGAATTAGAAAATCAAGAAAGATTCCTGATATAGAAAAAATTACTTTATATAAAACAACAATGGAATATAAAAACCCTCAAATTGACCTTTACTTACTTGAATTATTTCAAGGATATTATGATGATGATATTTTCATGAGTAATTTTTTCTTTAGATTATTAAAATCAGATAGTGTTGAAACACTAGCCAGAGTTATTATATATATAGACAGTGTAAGCAATGATGCTTTGTTTTTAAAAGCAACTAAGTTTATAGAAACATCAGATTTTTTATCTTGGAGAATTGAATTAAAAAAAGAGTACCTAGCTGTTTTAGTTAGAAAATTAGGGATAAATGCTAAAAACTACTTATTAGCATTGTTTGATAGCAAATCATTAAAAAATAAAAAGGGATTTGAAGACTTAAGACTCGCTATAATATACTCCTTTTCATTTTTACTTGATAAGGATATAATTAATTTTTTAAAATCTACATCTAAGAAATTAATGTTTTCTAAACAATTAAAAGGAGAGGCAATACAAAGCCTTGAAAGAATGAAAAATGTTGTAGAAAACAAACAGAGGCAATAATGAATGATAATGATAATTATAATGAGTTTGGTGAACAATTTGTAAATCTTTTTATAGGTATTATTAAAGCGGTAAACATGTACTCTTTTAATAACGATACAACTAAAAAGATTTTTAAAAGATTCCATGAATTTATCAATCAATCAATTAATCAATTTGATAGTATTTCATTTGCATATGGTAGTGGTAATTTTTTTATAAATGCCCAACTATTAGAGTTACCATTTAAAACCTATAAAGTTGCAGAAGCTTTAGCTAAAATACTTTCTAAAATAACAATTTCAGAAATAAAATTTTTACATGAAATACCTGCAGATGAATTATCAACTTTTTTTATTGATTTGGTACAACATATTAAAAGAGGGGATAAATACTTAGGAGACTCTCTTAAAAATATTATCGTTAAAGATTTTTATGTAGTTGAAATTACTGATGATAAAGCAGAAACATTTGATTATGTTGAATATGTTTTAAAAATATATGGAACAGCATTAGTAAATGTTGAAGAAATTATATCAAAAATTAGAAATAATGAACCATTCGATATGTTACCATTAAAAAAAATCTTTCAGAATATTATTGACAACATTGACAATGTAAAATATTATTTAATGGCAATATTAAACCAAAATTCTTTTAGAACACACTTGTCAACTCATTTGATAAATACAGGTATGTGGGCAATTTTATTTGCCAATAGGCTAAACCTTGATAAAATTAATATAATGAATCTTGGGCTTATTGGAGTATTTCACGATATTGGTAAAATTAGAATTCCAGAATATATTTTATATAAAGAAAGGAAATTAACACTTGAAGAAGAAGAAGAAATAAAAAATATTCCTTATTATTCTGTTGATATTTTAAAATCATATTTCGACTCATCAAAAGAAGCACAATTTACATTATTAGCAATATATGAAAACTTATTAAAATCACAAGAAGATTCAAGTAAATTAACATTATTTCCAAGAATTGTTGCAGTATGCGATAGTTATGACAGCCTAACGACAAAAAAGCCATATCGAGATGCATATTTACCAGAAAAGGCATTAAAATTAATGCTTGGAGAAGGTCAAGATGTTTTAGATGGAAGACTTGTTGCAATATTTATGAGCATGATAACTTTTTATCCTCCAGGAACAACAATATCATTATCAACAGGAGAAATTGCTGTTGTTTACTCTATAAATCCAGGAGAAAAAGATTTTTTTAGTCCTAAAGTAATACCAATGCTTGACCCTAATTTTGAGTTTTATGATAAAAAAGTTGTCTTAGATTTATCAGACTCATTACAAAAAAAGAAAAGAAGAATTATTGAAACAGTTGACCCTTTTGTATATGGATTAAACCCAATGTTCTCATTTTTCAATGCAGAAGGAGTAGAGTTAGATTAACTCTAATTATTTATATGAATAATATATATTTTTTAAAAATATCTAAAGATTTATCTATTGAAATTAATAGAGTTAAAGAAGTATACAAGCTAATTTTTGAAGAAGATGCAACCGTTCCATTTATTGCAAGATACAGAAAAGAAAGAACTGGTGGACTTAATGACTTAGAAGTAAAAGCTATTTGGGATAAAATTAATTATTTTAAAGAATTAATTTCAAGAAAAATAACCATTTTAGACACAATTAAATCTCAAAACAAATTAACAAATGATTTAGAAAACCAAGTTAATAATATTTTTGACAAATCTGAATTAGAAGATTTATATCTTCCTTATAAGCCTAAAAAGAAAAATAAAGCAACAATAGCAAGAAAATTAGGCTTAGAAGAAATTAGCAATAAGATATTACTACAAAAAAACTTCAACTTAGATTCCGAAATCAAAAAATTTATAAATAATAACGAATTAAAAACATATGAAGATGTTGAAATTAATATAATATATATCATTTCTGATGAAATTTCATCTAATACAAAAATTATTTCTAGTCTAAAAAATTATTATCTACTCAATGCATTTATAGAAACTAAATTAAAAAGAGGAAAATCAGAAGAAGAAGCAAGTAAATACAAAGACTATTTTTCATTAAAAGAATTAGTTAAACGAGTACCTTCTCATAGATTTCTAGCAATAAATAGAGCTGATTCAGAGGGATATATATCATTTAAATTTACAATAGATGATGATATTGTAAAAAATAAAATTAAAAAAATAATTATAGACCCAAATAAAAGAACCTCTAATATATTGAAAAAAGCAATTGATTATTGCTTTAAAGAACAACTTCACAATCAACTCTCTTCATTTTTAAAAAAATATTTAAAAGAAAAATCTGATATTGAAGCAATAGAAATATTTAAAAATAATTTATCTGATATCTTACTTGCCCCACCACTTTTAAATAAAACTATTATGGGAATAGATCCAGGATTTCGAACAGGAGCAAAAGTAGTTGTTATAGATAAACAGGGAAACTTTAAGGAATACAAAAATATTTTTGCAGTTGAGCCATTTAAAAAAACTGATGAAGCCGAATATATTTTATTAAATTTAATTAATAAATATAATGTAGAAGCAATTGCCATAGGTAATGGTACAGCAAGCCGAGAAACAAGCAAATTCGTAAAATCTATACTAAAAAACAAAGATATTATTGTATCAATTGTAAATGAAGCAGGAGCATCTATTTATTCTGCTTCTGAAACTGCAAGAAAAGAATTTCCTGACCTTGATGTAACGGTAAGGGGAGCAATTAGTATTGCAAGAAGACTTGCAGACCCACTAAGTGAACTTGTAAAAATAGAATCTAAATCTATTGGGATAGGACAATATCAACATGATGTAAATCAAAAGCTTTTAAATGAATCACTAAATTTTGTGGTTAGCTCTATTGTTAATAAAATTGGAGTTAACATAAATAATGCGTCAAGTAATTTACTATCATTTGCATCAGGATTATCAATAAAAAATGCAGAAAATATAATTAAATATAGAGATGAAAATAAAAATTTCACATCAAGAGAAGAAATAAAAAAAGTAAAAGGAATTGGTAATAAAATTTATTTACAAACAGCTGGATTTCTGATGGTTGAAAATAGTAAAAACCCTCTAGATTCAACAAGAGTTCACCCCGAAAGTTATGAACTAGCAATAAAAATAATAAAAGAAACTAAACAAAATTTAGATACATTCTTTAACTTAAAACAAAATGAGAAAAAAGATTTATTAAAGACTTTAAATATAGATGAATTTATAATAAAAAACTCTACAGACAAATACACGATTGCTGATATTATAGATGAATTAATTGCTCCACTTAGAGACCCAAGAGAAAGTTTTCAATATGCTAAATTCGATGATAACATAAAAAATATTGAAGACTTAAGTGAGGGAATGATATTAGAAGGAGTTGTTAATAATTTAACAAAATTTGGAGCATTTATAGATATTGGACTACATGAATCGGGACTAGTCCATATTTCAGAAATTGCTAATGAATTTATTACAGATATAAATAAAATATTAAAGTTAGGGCAAATAGTTAAAGTTAAAGTTATTTCAATAGATGTTAAAAGGCATAGAATAAGTTTATCTATGAAACAGGTAACTTAGGGAGATTTATGAAAAAAGTATTAATTATAGAAGATGATAAGCATATTAGTAATGCAATTAAAGATGCTTTACACGATGATGGATATATAACAACTCAGGTATTTAATGGAGCTAATGCGATACAGTCAATAACTTATGAAAATCCAGATATTATTTTACTTGATATTATGCTTCCTAATATGAGTGGTATTGAAATTATCAAAGAATTGAAAACGATTAATTCAGTAAAAAATATTCCTATAATATTCGTAACAGCTAAATCTGATATTATAGACCAAGTTATAGGTTATGAATTAGGAGCAATAGATTATGTGGTTAAACCATTTTCAATGGCGGTTCTAACAAGAAAGATTTCAGCATTACTTGGAATAATGGAGCCTAAAGCATCTAAATCGGATTCAATTATTGAAATAGGTGATTTATATATTAATCCTAAAGAATTTATTGTAAAAGTTAAAGGAGAAGAAATCCCTATGACTTTAAAGGAATTTAAACTATTACAGGTTTTAGCATCACAGTTAAATAAAGTATTTACAAGAGATGAACTACTTATTAAGGTATGGGAAGTAGAAACAACTACTTTTGAAACTAGGACTGTTGATACTCACATAAAAAAAATTAGACAAAAATTAAAGGGCGTTTCTCATTATGTAAAAACTATACATGGTTTGGGTTATAAACTTTGCAGTAAAGATAATTAATATGCCTAAAAACGAAAAAATATTCACAGATAATTATAAGATTTTTCTGGATTCGGTTGATATACCTATATTAATTTTGGATAAATTTGATTTAAAAACAGTAATTTACAGTAACGAACTAATAGAAAAAACCTTCCAGATAGATAAATCTCAAAAAAACTATACAGATTTTTTTCTTGATGAAAATTTAATCAAACATCTAAGCTATCATTTATTTAGTTTTCCATTACATCAAGAAATAGAAATTGATGAAAGATTTTTTATTTTAAAATCAACTAAAATATATGATTATATATTTCTCTTTTTTAATGATATTTCTTTAATAAAGAAAAATGATATGATTAAAAGAAGATATGTAGATTCTATCTCTCATGAACTTAAAACCCCGTTGACAAATATATTACTGTATACAGAAAAGCTACAAAACTGTCTTGATGAAAGTTCTAAAGAAAGCCTTAAGGTGATTTATTCAAATGCTCAAGTGTTAAAAAAATTAATAGATGATATCCTAGTTCTTTCTAAATTGGATTCTCATGAACTTTTAATTACTCCAAGCAAAATTAAATTAAGAGCAATGATTGTTGACATAATGAAAGAACTTATGCCTCTTGCAGATTCTAATAATGTTGATATTGAAATACTTGTTCCCTCTGATTTAGAATTTTATGGAGATAAAAAGCTTTTACATAGAGCCTTTAAAAATCTAATAGAAAATGGAATAAAATATAATAATAGTGGTGGAATAGTTACAATAAAAGGACTTTTAGAAAAAAATACAATAGCAATCTGTATTGATGATGATGGTATTGGAATAGAAAAAAAAGATATTACTTGTTTATTTAATAGATTTTTCAGAGCTGACGAGGGAAGAACTAAGGGAAATACAAAAGATGGAACGGGTTTAGGCTTATCTATAGTTAAAAATGTAATAAATCAACATAAAGGAATTATAGAAGTAAATAGTGAACCGGGAAAAGGTAGTAAATTTAAAATTATTTTACCAACAGTATATTCATAGAGAAAAATGAGTCAAAATTATCAAGATATTTTTAATATATTAAAATTTTATTATCAGGAAAAGTCTTTTTTAAAGAATATATTGGATATCTATATAAAAAAAAATAGTATTGAAGATACTAAAACAACAACCGATTACATTTATGGTATTGTTAGAAATGATATTTATCTTACGCATTTGATTAACCATTTTGTTAAAAAATTAAAGAATAAAGATCTAATATACATGAAAATCCTATTTTATGGCATTTTGTTTAGAACAAATACTCAAAATGAAATATTTATCAATGATTTCATAAGATTTATAAAAAAGAAATTTGGAATTAAAAAATCAGGATTTTTTAATGGAGTTGCTAGAAATTTATTAAGAAATCAAAATTTTATTGATTCCTTAAAAGAAAATAAACAAATTTATTATTCTATTCCTAAAGAGTTATATCAATATGTCGAAAACAATATAGATAATAAAAAACTAAAACAGAAAATTTATGATAAAATGATAGAAGTTCCACATTTTTATTTTAGAGTAAATAAACTATCAAATGGAGATAATTTACTAAAAAAAATAGAAAAAGCTCATATTTGGGGCAATATTTATAGATTTAATGATGAGTTAAAACTATCTTCATTAGAAAAAGAACTAAAAAATAATAAAATTATAATACAAGACATTTCATCTCAAATGATTGCTCATATATTAGCCCCTAAAGAAAATGAAAAAATTGCTGACTTTTGCTCTGCTCCAGGAGGAAAATCAATTTTACTATCAGAATTAAGCAATAATAAATCTGAAATTTTATCTATAGAATTAGAAAAAAATAGATTTACTAAATTGAAAGAAAATGTCAAAAACTATAAAAATATCACTCCATTATTATCCGATGCAACAAAGCCTATTCTTGTAAATCAAAAACAAGCTATTTTTGATAAAATTTTAGTTGATGCTCCTTGCTCTGCTTTAGGAACCATATCCAAATCTCCTGATAAAAAATATAGATTTTCTAAAATTGACTTATCTGAGTATACAAAAATACAAGTTAATATATTAAACAATGCCCTAAATCATTTAAAGCCCTATGGAATACTTCTCTATTCTCTCTGTACATTTACAAAAGAAGAATGTGTTGATAGTGTTGAAATATTTTTAAAGCAAAATAAAAACAGAGTTAAATTAGTTGATTTTGAAACCCCAGATAGTAAGTTTAAGGGAAATAAATTATATACAGCAACTTATTATAATGGTGATTTATTTTTTATAACTAAATTTCAACGAATTAATTAGATTAATAATATAAATCAATAAAATATTGACATTCTAGCTTTGATTTGGTAGATTTCTTAGTTGATTTTTAAGGAGTTTTGTTTATGAGTGATGAAAACAAAAAGAATAGGGTAGATTTAGGTGGTTCAGGCAGTAACAGTTTTGAAGAACCTATTATCAATGATGATTATGAATTAACCAATTCATCATCATCTGGTGGAATTATGGGTTATGTATTTATGGGATTAATAATAGTTGCTTTAGTTATATCATACTACATGATTAATAAAGGAAAAGAAAAACTAGAAAAAAATCTTTCTGTTGTTAAAGCCAAATTAGCTAAAATAGAAAAAGAAAAAACTCAAGAACGAATAGGAAATTTACACATAAAAATAGAGGACCCGGAAAAGGATTTACCTGAAGAAGAAAAAACAAGTGCTCCCGGAGTTGAAATCTATATTAATGGAGAACAACAAACCGGTGGTAATGGTAGTGTTGACATGCTAAAACAGAACATTAGCCATGATTTGGTTTTTGAATTTAAAAAACCTGGATACTATCCATTAAAACTTGAAGTAAAGTCTTGCAACTGGAAAAAACAGGCAGATGGAACATATCTTTATGAAAACAAAAACCTGCATCTAGTTATAGATGAAAATGGAATGATGGCAATTGAAGCAGCTAAAAAAGAAAAGGATAAAGAAGCAAAAAATAGAAGTGGAAAAAAGAAGAAAAGAAGAAGAAGAAGAAGATAATTATTTCTTTATTGGTTTTTAAGGAGTTTTGTTTATGAGTGATGAAAATAAAAAAAATAGAGTAAACTTAGGTGGTTCTGGAGACAATTTATTTGAACAACCTATTATTAATGATGATTATGAATTTAATGGACCACAAAGGTCTGCGGGTGGAAAATTTATTTTTACAACTATGTTTTTAGCAATTATAGGATTATTAATCGCATCTTACTTTGTTTATAAAGACAAAGAAACATTAAAAAAAGATATTGTTATTGAAAAAAATAAGTTAGCCAAAATTGAACATGAAAAAAATAAAAAATTATATGGTAATCTGCACTTAGAGGTTGAGGACCCAGAAAAGGGTATGCTTCAAGAGAAAAAAACTGGTCCTGCAGGTGTTGAAGTTTATGTAAATGGTCAGTTAAAACCTAAAGCAAGTGGTGTTACAATTACCAATCAGGACATTAGTCAGGATTTGGTTTTTGAATTTAAAAAACCTGGTTATTATCCTGTAAAATTAGAATTAAAATCTTGTAATTGGAAGAAACAGGGTAAGGATAAGTATTTCTATGAAAATCGTGATATTCGCTTAGCAAGAGATGAAGAAGCCATGAAAAAACTTGAAGAAGAAAAAAGGGCAAAAGAACAAGCTGAAAAAAACAGAAAAACTAACAAGAAGAAAAGAAAAAGATAGATTTTGCTCAATCAATCAAAAAATTTTTATATTTTTTAAAAAATGAAATTACTCTACTAGTTTTACTGTGATTATCTTTCTTAGATGCTTTTGGTAAACTTTTGTATTCTATTCCATTATTGTCAATAAAAATGAAATTATTTATTTCCCTATTATAGTATACCTTAAATAGACGATTTCCATAATCTAGTATAAAACTATTCTTTATCTTTTTGAGAGGACTTTCTGTAGGTATTAGTAGTTTATTTTTTATCTTAAATTTAGGAATAATATCCTTGGATTTTAAATTTAATTTTTTAAAAACATCCCTATACTCAAATTTTAGTACATAATATATTAAATAATTATTTTTAATTGCAATTTCTAAAACTTCAAGTAAAGCTTTAACATCTATCTTTTTTATCATAAAACTTAATATCGTTTCTGTTTTTATTTCATTTTCATATAATAAGTCTAGCTCCCTACCCTCTTTTAACAAGAATTTTAAAAGAATTACTTGTTTTCTATATACGGCTTGTAATATATGAACACTATGAATTTTGACACCTAGTTTTACAATTCTTTTTATATAGGAAATAGTAAAATCATTGGCAATTAATCCACTTAATAAGTTCTTAATATCAGAAACCAAAGTTATTTGCTCACCAAAATCTAAAATTACATCATAATTAAATTCAAAATCAAAATTTACATCATTATTATATAGTAAATATTTTATCATTTCTTTATCTTTATTTTCAGCTGCAATTTCAAATAATGTTTCCGAAGGATAAATAATATAATTTAAATCAGTATTTTCTAATAACTTTAATATTTCTAAACTCTGATATTTAGCAGAATAAGAAATTGGCTTATAGTAATACTCATCTATTTCGTCTGTTTCAAAACCATAATCTATTAAAAGTTTTACCATTTTATAATTTTGATATTTTATAGCATAAGTTAAAGCATTATATCGATTATCCTTTCCAAATTTTAAACCTTTTATATCATATTTCAAATCATCTATTATAAATTTCAACAGTATATAATTCTGTTCTTTAATATATTTACCAACTAATATTTTTATATCTAATTTACTTAATTTTGTATTTATATTTGCTTCAATAAAAAGCTTTATGATTTTTAAGTTTCCATAATGAAGTATATAAAAAAACATTTTTTTCTTACTGTTATCATATTGCTCAAAAAGAGATGTTGAAAAGTTAACTTTTTTAGATATTAAAAATTCTATAAGTTTTAGATTTTGTGATTTTATTGCATAAAAAAGTAAATTTCTTTCTTTAAAATATTTTTTCTTATTAAGACGATTAACAATTTTATATTTTGTATTTATTTTCAAACCCTTTTTTATTAAATATTCTACTATTTCAGGCTTAGTATCTTTATCTATATAACAAACAGCAGATGCTCCCATTTTATTTAATTGGTTTATATTTATATTTTTTTCTAAAATTAGTTTTATTATCTCTAAATCATTTCCTTTTATTGCATAGAAAAGTATAGTATTTTTATTATTATCACTCCCTTTAGTAGGCACATTTTGTGATAAAAGATACTTAAATATCTCTAATTTACCTCTAAAAGCAGCATAAAAAGATAAATATGCCCCATTTTCATCTTTTAGTTTTCTTTTTTTGGCATCAAAAGACTTACTAATTTTCATTAAAGAAGCATTTCTAACTAGTTCGAATATATTAATTTCCATCATCCCCTATAAAACCCTTATATATTCTAATATATTTTTAATTTTTTTTCTATGAATTCTTTAAAAATTAATTTGTTCTGTTTTTTTAAAGTTTTATAAGTGTTTACAATAAATTATTTTAGAATTTTGTTCTAGTTTTATGAAACCAAAATACAACTTAATCATTCATTTTATAAGCATTATTCAATGTTTTTACATAATTTTGCCAAATATTTTGGAATCTTTCGGTATTTACAACTGGTTTTTTAATCATTTTCATGCAAATATCCATCTGTGCTTGAGTACTAGAAGTTTTTGAATAAATTTGAAGTGCATATTTAGAGAAATCTCTAATCATAAAATCAAAAATTTGCTCTAAAACATTATCTTCTACATTTTCAATTTTTGCATTTTCAATAATTAATTGCCCATAAACAACAAGAGTAAATAATTCACCCAAAATTAATAAGAAATCAATATCTTTTTCTTGCTCTTTTGTAGGACGAGCTTTTATTAAAAATTCTTTTAATAATTTAATTTGAGATTTAAAAATATTTACATTAGGCAAATCAACAGAATTATAAGCGATATTATAATCATGAAATTTAATCTCTCTAAGTCCTCTTGTAGGCCCTTGTGCAAACAAAAAGTCATCATCAACAGCATCAACTCTTTTAGGAATTTCAGGATATTCCATAGGGGCAAAGAAATAATTTGCCATAAATTTAATAATTAATGCCATATTTACATGAACAGTTCCTTCTAATTTAGGCAAGGCTCTTATTTCTTGAGTAGCTTGTTCAAAATGCATATCCTTTTCAAAACCTTTTGCTGCAATTATGTCCCAAAGTAAATTAATCACCTCTTCGCCTTGAGTTGTAACTTTCATTTTTACCATTGGATTAAAAAGTAAATATCTCCTATCTTGCAATGTAGCACTACGCATATAGTCTTTTGCTCTTGCAGCAAACAAACGCATTGCAGCTAAACGGCTATAAGCATCTGTAAATAACTGTTGAATATGAAGAAAATCTGTTACAAATTTTCCGTATAAACTACGACTTGATGCATGAGTTATTGCCTCATAAAAACAATGTGTTGCAATTCCAATTGCTCCCCAACCTAAATTAAACTTACCAACATTAATGGTATTTAATGAGCTATCCCAAGCATCTCTACCTGTAGAAAGTATTTCGTTTTCAGTAACGGGATAATCATGAAGAGCATATTCTGCAACATAAGATTGCCAATTTACAATATTTTTAACAAGCTCATATTTTTCATGTTTTGGGTCTGCAACAAAAAATACATAATCTCCAGTATCTGCATCTTTTGCAAAAGTAGAAACAAAAGCAGCTTCATTAGCATTACCTATATAATATTTATCCCCATTAGCAAGATATTTACCATCACCAAGATTTTTCAACATCATATCAGAAGAGTACAAATCAGCTCCGTGTTCTTTCTCTGAAAGTCCGAATGCAAAAATATGACCTTCTTCTAATAACTTAGCTGTTTTTTTCTTAATTTCTTCATTATGGCCCATCCATATTGGCCCTAATCCTAAAATTGTAACCTGCCAAGTATACCAATATTCTATACTATAAAAACCTAGTATTTCACTAAAATCACAAATTCTGGCTGTATCCCATCTTGCATCGGGGTTGTCACTATAGCCTGAAGGCATTAGAAGAGTTGCAAATATTTTATTCTCTTTTAAAAATTCAATAAAATCACTATACCAAACTCTTTCATGGTAATCTTCTTTAAGTTTTGCTAAGCCCTTGTTTTCAAAAAATTCAATAGTTTTTAACATTATTTCTTTTGAGCGCTTATCCAGATGATCAAATTTCGCTTTTTTAGGATTTAAAAACATTTTTATTCCTCCAAATAATTCAAATTAAGAATATTTATAAATCTTTTTAGAAGTAAATTCAAGTTTATTAAGTATTTGTTATGAACATTGACAGTAAAACTTATCAAATAAATTGAAATTTCTATATTTTTATTATATCATCTTCATTTGTTTTACGAGTGGACTCACAAAAGATTAAAATAAAAATTGTCCATATAAC
>JAMOQH010000077.1 GCA_027064085.1 bacterium
ACAAATCGTAGCAACAAAAATATGTTACCTCTGCCGAAAAAAGCTTAAATTATTTCAAGAACTTTAAAGTAGTTTAAGCATTTCAAAACTCAAAAACAGGTAACATATTTTTGTACTCGACCGTTAACATACAAGACTTTTTCCAATTTGATAGTAATATGATATAATTTTCATATAAAGAGAATATAAGGAAATCCAATTGAATCAAAATAACAATAACGATGAACCCGTATTTTATAAATATATCAAATTAATTACATTTGTCACTGCTATTGCAACAATCTTCTTACTTATTTATTTAGGGGACTATATAAATAAGCCTAATGTTCTTATAAATGACATCAGAACATTTATTCTCTCGATTTTAGTTGGCTTAGTATTTAGTTTTTTATTAACAATAAAAGAAATAAGAGAATTTTTATTAAAATCCGCTTCTATATTTATGACTGATGGTACTTATTTAAAAAAATTAAGTTCATCAGAATTAAAAAACTTAAAAGAAAGTGTTATGAATGAAATTCATGGTACTGATATTGTTTCTAATAAAGAGTCACTTTTTAACCATCTTCAAATGTTAGATAAACATCATAGTATCCCACATAAGTCTATTGTAAATGAAAAATGGATTTTTGAAAATTTTGAAGAAGATATTTTTAAATTAATAAGAGTTCAGGACTATAGAATTCATACATTAGATAGAGAATCTCATTCTAAATATAATTTACAAGTAAGCTCTATATTAAATACTTCACAAGCTACTTTATCAAAACTTTTAAATAGCATCAAAATAAAAATAAAAATTAGTTCGGAAGAAGAATTTGAAATAAATGTTGATATTGAAAGTGGTAAAGTTAAAGAATTTTTAACTTCAACTGATCCAGTAAAAGAAATTAAACTTGATACACCTAGTAAAATAGATGATACACCAATAACAATAAATGATAAATTTCCTCTAATTTTAAAATATACTGTATCTACTCAAGAATTTAGTCTCAACTATAAGTATGAAGTTTCTTTAGTAGAAGAATTTACACAGATTCATATTTTGACAGAAAGAATAGAAGAAATCGAATATTCACAAGCAATTTATAGCTCACATGCTACCTATGGACTAAACTATGATATAACTTTACCAAATGGTTACAAATTTGTTGATATTTATCACAGTAATACACTAGACCTTGAAGAAGAACAAGTTAATGTACACAAAAGGGATAAAGAGTTATCCATTAATATTAATGGGTGGCAGTTACCTGGATTAATTTTTGTATATACATATAAAAAAGAAAATTAAAGGTTATATTAGATATAATTGTTCACTTTTAAGTAAAACTTATTCGTTTAATCCTTATTAAAAGGGTTTATAAAATCAATTTTAAAAAAATTGATTTCAAATAATGGAGGAAACAAAATGCTAAATGGTGCAGATTGTTAGTTAAATTTTATTTAGGCTGTTTATAAAATTATTTTTATAAACTTACAGTATTTTATTTTTTCAAATGAAGTACAACTTCTTACATTTCACACATTAATTCCAACAAAATGTTAACAAAACAGAGTAGCCAATAAATTACCTAGCGGAAATTTATCGGCTATCTTCAGTCGTTAGGTTCACAGTAGCGATATTAAAAAGGTAATAGATTATGAAAAAATCAAGAAGTCGTGGAATTGCTGAAACATATATTCATATTAAATATGATTATAATCTTAAGAAAAAAACTCATGAAGAAATAAAATATTATTTAGAGGCAAATTCACAAAAATGGGCAATAAAGTATTTTAAACAACAAGTTGATATTACAATAACTATTGAAGAAGGCTCTCTTAAGGCATGGATAATTGTAGGTGGGTTACTTTATCAAGGAATTGCTGGATACGGGTCATTTAGAGCAGGTATTGACTTTATGGTAAAAGATGCAAAAAGTTTTTCAAATTATGCAATTGAACAATTTTATCAACATGAACACATCCCGCAAACAGATATTATTAGAAATGAAAGAAGATTAGGAATACCTGGAAAAATCCAAAGATTACTAAAAAAATCCGATAAATTAAATATGAATCAGAATAATAGGAATAATTTAGTTGAAGAGCTAAAAGAAGAATTATTAGAAATACTTGATTTGCTTGATAATGAAAATGATAAAGACCTATTATTGCAAAATGTTCCAGATGAAATTAGATGGGCATAAAACCTAACAAATACGAGGAGACCAATAATTTACCTAGCGGAAAATTATCGCTCTCGACAACCGTTATACTCTCACAGCAGAGAATTTTAAAACTATTTAAATGGAGAAAAAATGATTAGTAGTAAAAAAAATATCATTTGGATTATTGTTAGTATTGTATTTATATATATTACATTAGTAAGT
>JAMOQH010000078.1 GCA_027064085.1 bacterium
AGTAAATTAAATAAGCAATTAGAAAATGTACATATAGAAGCTGAAAATAAAAGAGAGAAGATATTTACTACTCCTGTAGTAGTTAATCAAGCTTATTATAACAATGGTACTGAAAGTGCAGCTTATATACCTAATAAAAATGAATACATTAAACAAACTATAGATGAAGATCTTGTAAACAATGTTGCTGACAAATTAAAACGATATAGTAATATATCACTTGAAAGCAATGCTGATATGCCAACCAACAAGACTGGCAATTTTATAGTTAATATTTCTGGAATAAACATACCTTTTGTTTCTGTAGAAAACAAAAAAAGTCCTTTAGCTGGAACCAATCCTAAGACTAAAGTAATATCTATAAAAAAAGAAATAACAACAAAAGAACTTTTAAACTATTTAAGTACAGATAAGGAATTTCTTAATAAAAAAGATGAAACAACTATAAAAACAAAAGCACAAGTTGCTGAAGAATTGAATAAAGAATTAAATATAGACTTTATAGGCATTTTAAAAAGTTTAGATGATAATACAATTAAAAAGTTTCTGTTGTTACACGAATATAGACACACACAGCAAATAGATAAATATAAAAATAATTTTCTAGCTGAGTACAAAAAAGATCCTGTTAAATATGAAAAGGATGCTAATATATTTGCATTAAAAAAATTAGGTTTGCTTGACCAAAATAAAAATAAACACTTTGAAGCGCAAGCTTTGATTAGTGATAAAGATGCTAAAATAGCTATAAATAATGTTATAGAAAATAATAAGGAATGTTAAATGAAATGTACTATATACGCTTTAGGTGAATACCTTGATGCAAAAAAAGATCTGCCAAAAGTCATAAAAGAATTAAGAAAATTAGATAAGTCAGATAAGTATTTTCCTGACAGTGAATACAAAGATTTAGCAAAACAAGCAATATTGGATCACAACCAAGCTTATCAGTTTATGGAAGATCTTGATGGTAGATTTAGATATGAATACGAGAACCAATACCATGTTGTAGATATTAAAAATATAGATATAAATAACAATAAAAATGAATTAAATATAGTTCTAGCAGATAATGCTACTATCAAATATAAGATAGATAATAAAAACCTAAAAGCTATTAATCATCCTTTTTATTCAAGAGATCTTGAGTTGCAATGGAGTGATGTTGTTAGCTCACCTATTGAGCTTTTATTTAATGGGGTTGATGCAAAAAGTAAAAATCTAGATAATATTATAGAAGGAAAAGAACTCCTTGATGGTAATATTGAGGCAATTCAAACAGAGTTAAGTAAGTTAGATAGAATAGCTCCTAACAGTTCATGGGATCAAGCTCATAGTAATCATTTGAAAGAAGTAATAAGTCGCATAAGTAGATCTGCTGACGAATTGAAAACAGTACAGATAAAAGTAACTAAAAATTTAGTTGAAAATCTAAAAGAACCATTGGGTAGCTACAATACAAAAAGTAGAACCATCCAAGTTGCTACAGCAGAAGCAATGACTAAATTTGGAATGAGCAATGAAGAAACATTGGCTCATGAATATCTTCATGCAGTATTAGATATTTTATTTAATAAACAATTAGGTGTTATGGGTGAAGATATAAAAAATGATTTACGAAAATTATATGTACAAGCTAAAAAGAATATAACCTGGAAAGATTTAATGCCTGCTAATGAACTACACAGTAAAGCAGCAGAAAATAAAGCTAAAGAAATATACGATTATATTTTTATTGGTAAAATTGGAGATAATAGTGTTGAAGATGCAGAAGTAAGATTAATGGAATTTCTAGTTTATGGTATGACCAATAAAGAGTTAAAATCAGCTATAGATAAAATATCATTAAAAATCAAACCTGTGAAAGCTAAGTCTTCTGGTCTATCTGGCATCTTTGAATATTTAATGGAAAAATTACAAGATTTAGTTTTTAAAATTAAAACCAAAACAAATAGAAGTGATAATGTAGGGTCAGAACTTACAAGATTGGTTTATAAGCTTGGAACAATAAATAAAATGCATACTAAGATTATTGAAAATAACAAAAACTTACCATTAGATGAAAAGATGTTCTCATCTGTAGATAAAGTTTTTAGTAAAATGGATAAAGAATTAGGCAAAAAAATTGAATCTATAACTAATGATTTTCTAAATGAAAAAGATGGTGATAAAATCTACACTAATGAATTAATAACTCAAGTTAAAATGCTCAGTAAAGAACTCACAGAAGCTCACAATAAAGGCAAAACTATAAAAACTGCATGGTTATCCATTAAAGGTATATTTGTCATTATGAAAGCTTATAGATTATCTAAACAAAGTAAAAATGAAAATATTCAACGATTGTACAAAG
>JAMOQH010000079.1 GCA_027064085.1 bacterium
CATATTTAAAATCCTTTGTTTGGTAACTAAGATTTTACTATTATGTTTCTAAGCTATCGCTTTTATATATTTGAAATTAGGCAACCATAACGTGGTGAAACTGGACATAGCCCTATTATATGGATATATTAAGAATGGACCAACCAATCCAATAAAGGATATGAATGTCAAATATTGAGAAGATAGCTAAATTATGTTAAAATGCTAATATCAAAATAAATACAAAGGATTTGCGATGGCTTTTAAATACGAAAATGGTAAAGTTGTTCAAGTATCTATGCCTCATATTACAGGTGAAGATGCTAAGAAAATGCTTAATGCAAAAGTTCCTAAAGAGTTTATAGCAAAAGTGAAAGCTAAAAAATTCATTACAGTAGCGGCTTAATTCTAAGTGCCTTACCAATTTAACTCATACTCTGCTTCCAAAGTAAAATCTGAAAAAAGATCTCTCTTAAATGCTATCGAATTTAGCACTAATTATACCAGAGCAGAGCGTGAAAAAGCACTTCTGAGTCAAGCTATTTCATTTGCAGGAAATAATGGAAGTAAAATTTACACTATTAAAGACACAAGTTCTACACTAAAAGGGATACTTGGGTTTATTGCATTATCTGCTTCTGAAGTTATGATTGATAAAACTAAAAAGCCCGTAGTTTTGATAGATCTATTACTTGTCAATAATAATTATCGCTCCAAAACATATGAACACCTTGATAACTCTAAAATATCTCGATTATTATTAGAATATGCTGCTTCTCAGTTTTATGAAGTAAGAGAACACATTGGAGTCAGCTATCTTGTTTTATACCCAGACGGTGGTAAAGAAAATATCAATTTAGTAGAATATTATAAATCCATGGGCTTCTCTTATGCAACAAATAAACATGAGTGGATGTATATGAAATTATAAATATATTGTATAGATTATTACTGTAATTCTTTCATAATAACAATCCCTTTACACTTTCACGACCCGAATCAGGTGCTAACTTAGCATACCGTAAGGTCATATTTATATCTTTATGGTTAAGTAGTTTTTGAATAGTAAAAATAGGAGTACCATTAATAGCAAGATGTGATGCAAATGTATGCCTTAAAGAGTGTATTACTACTCTATGTTTAGGGTCTGTTATTCCCTTATTAAATAAATCATTCAAAACTTTAGCAACTTTATCTTTTAACTGTTCGTATAGGTTAGATTTATTTTCTTCTAAAATAGGAGTATCAAGCTTCTTGCCCTTAGTTCGATTCCTTAAAAGAGATTCCAACTCATCACTACATAAAAAAGCTGTATATCTCTCATTATTTTTTTCATCTAGTATGTTAATTATCTTAGTATCAAAATTTATATCTCTCTTTGTTAATTTAGTAATAGCACCAACTCTTGCCCCTGTTGTTAATGCTAATAAAATAAAGATATGAATCTGCTCATCTTCTTTTGTGTACTCTAGTAATGTTTTCATTTCTGATTTACTCAGGTATCTCTCTCTTGCATTATCTACCTTTAGCTTCTTGACTTTCTTCGTAGGGTTAAGAGTCACTATTTCTTTATCAATAGCATAATTAAAAACGGTACTTAGTTCACCTAAAATTGTATTTACCATTTTTGAAGAGTAGTCTTTTATCTTACTTGATTGTAGCTTTTGAATATCATCTGTTGTAATACTTTTTATATCCCTATATCCTAAGGTTGGGCTTATATGTAATTCAAATTTTCTTCTTGATAATTTATTATTTCTATTATGAAGTGCTTTTAAATCGTAACTATCTTGTGCCACTGAATCGAGTGTGATAATATTTTTCTTTTTTTTCTTGGCAACTGCGGGAGGTTCTTCTCCTAACTTTACATTGTTGATAAATTCACTTCTTTTATTATGTGCATATATTTCAGTAATACCTTCAGACTTTTTGCCAACAGTAAACCATACTTTATGTCCCTCATCATTTTTATAGTTAATTGAATAGCTTATATCACCATTTACTAGTTGATTACGATATACACCAATATATTTCTTACTTTTAACTCTCGCCATTTTGCTACCCTATTGCTACCCATTATTTATAAAACATTGTTTTATTATAGCAAACTTAGTATAATTACAATATTAACATAACCCCTAAATATAGGGATAAATAGAAGTAATTAAGACTATTTGCATAACTTTAAGAAACTTAGCAATACCATTAATATAGAGTTCGAATCTCTGAGGGTCCACCATCACTTAATCTTAATCAATCTAGCAAACCCCTAAAATACGAACTTTAACTACAAAAATCACTCTCCTTTAATCTAATTCAAGCTATAGTAATCTAAACTT
>JAMOQH010000080.1 GCA_027064085.1 bacterium
AGGAGCATCTCCATTAGGACTCAAAATCTCTTTCGTTTCCCAACGGCGAGTTACAATATACATTTCCAACATCACTTTGTCAACATTTTTTTTCGCTTTTTTCGCTTTTTTTTCATTTTTTATTCATTTCCTCGATATTTCATGCACTTATGAACAATATATTTAAACTTTATTTCCTGTATAATTACAATTGAGAATTTTAGATTAAAGAAAGCTATATTTTTAAAAGCTTTTTTGTAAAGAAAATAGAAAATATTTTGTCTTTGTAATAAATATCATCAAATAAATAAACTGATTGACTTATAATTCCATCAAGTGTTAGTATATAATCCTTTAATATGGAGCTTTTAATGGCAGAATACATAATATTAGCAATAATCATTATCTTAATCATATTATCATTTATGTATTTAGTAAAGGGAATTAAATCAATCCCACTAAGTGAAGAAATTATTGTTTTTGATAATAATGCAATTCTTAATAAAAAATTATTACTAGAAAACAACCTGGAAGAACTAGAGATAGATTTTCTATCTCAAAAACTAGATGATGACGAATATAAAATACTAAAAGAAAATATACTAGATTCAATAAATTCAATAAATTCAATAAATAAATCTGCTGATAATCAAGCAGGGCAGGTTTCCCCTGCCCTTATAGCAGATGGAGAAAAAGAAAAAGAAATAAAAAAAATAATTTGTACAAATTGTAAAAAAGAATTAGAAATAGATAGTAAATTTTGTAAATTTTGTGGAAATAAAATCAGTCTTTAAACTTAATAATTACCTTTTTATCATTTTCATGTTCTCCTACAAGCCAATCTATATTCTTTCCAAATCTAAAAGAGATTCCAAAAACAACTTGAATATAAAATCCATTCATATCATATATATTATCAAAAAACACCATATCTTGCAAGAAATTATAATCTATAGATGTTTTTAAATAGTAATCAGTGTATTTATCATAATACATCAAAAAAGCAAAGGAGAGGCCAAGTTTCGTACCAACAGCAGTAATATTCTTTACTATATCATCTCTAGAAAATTTAGTATATTGAATAATACCACCAAAATTTAGAGAAATTGAATTGTAGAAAAAATCGGTATAATAATTTTTTGAAAATTTATTCTTTATAAATCGAATTGCAAGCATAGGTCTGATATTTATAGACAGCCCAATATTATCTCCTAAAAAGAAGTCCTTACTATTGTTTACAAATAAATAATTAGTTAAAGATAAACCAAAAGAATCTACAACGATAAATTCTGAATCAAAAACCAAAGTAGGCAAGATGGTATTAACTTTGCTTAAATACTTACCCCCTACTCCACCAGAAATACCAAAGTGGTATGCATTATCTAATATAGGATAATTATTGTTTGAATATAAAAAACTTGAATATAATATTAAAAAAGGAAATAGTATAACTACTTTAAACTTTTGGCACATCTAAAACCTGTTCCAATAGTCCTTTGATAAGACCTTTCCCATCTTCTTGAGTATGCAACAACATATTTAGATGAGCTCCCAAAACAGCCACCTTTTATTGTTTTATATCTAACATTTGCAGTATCAGGTTTATTAAAATATCTTACCTTATAATCTGAATCTACCCATTCCCAAGCATTACCAACCATGTTATAAACACCATAATAAGATTTAAACTTAGAATTAGAATCTACGCTTTTAGTGTATTTAAATTTATTATCTTTGATACAATCTTTTCCCCAAGAACCACCATAAACAGCCTTATCACATGTTATTAAGTTGTTACCCCAAGGATAAATATTACCATTAGGGCCTCTTGCAGCCTTTTCCCACTCCTCTTCAGTAGGTAATCTCTTACCTAACCATTTACAATATGCTGTAGCATCATCAAAGGACACCCCCACAACAGGTTGCATTGCTGAATTTAATTCTTTAACACCGTAAAACTCAGGTCTTTTACATACTTTTGCTTTAAAACAAGTATTATAATTTTTATTAGATACTTCATATTTATCTATATAAAAAGAATTAACATCTATAACTTTCTTTTTATGCCCCTTTTCAAACCATTTATCATTACCAATTATTGCCTTACCCTTAGATATTAAGATCATATCCTCAAGACTATCTTTTTTTAAGTTTTTATTTATTATATCAAGTTTATAGTCAGATTGACATGAACTCACGATAAATATTATAAAAAATGATATAAAGTATCTCATAACTTATTTTAATAATTCCTTAATTAACTTTTTATTTACAAAGGTATTTTCTTTTTTAGCAACAAGAGCTTTGTAAGCTCTTATAAATTTTGAAGCATATTTTTTAGTATCTTTATCTTTTTTTAGAATACCAAAAAGAACTCCATAAGCCTCAGCTTCTTTGGGAAAATTATAGGCAAGAGTTAGGTACATCTCTTTAGCAATTTTCACTTTTTTAGCCTTAACAGCCAATCTTGCTTTTTTATAATATCCTCTTTTTTCCTTTGAAGAAATCTTATGAATCTCTTTCTTAACTTCCTTCTTAGCTTCTTCCTTCTTAGCTTCTTCTTTCTTAACTTCTTCTTTCTTAACTTCTTCTTTCTTAACTTCTTCCTTCTTAACTTCTTTCTTAACTTCTTCTTTCTTAACTTCTTCCTTCTTAACTTCTTTCTTAACTTCTTCTTTCTTAACTTCTTCCTTTTTTATTTTTTTTATTTTTACTCTTGTTGTAGCTTCTTCAATTTCAGTATGATTTATTTTTATTATTTTAGGCTTCGGAGTAATAGCATCTAAAAATGAAATATTAACAACATTTGATAAGTGTAAAATATAAACCACTAACAAAACAATTAAAACACCTAAAATCATAACAATGGGCATTAAGTTTGCTTTTTTAGGCAATTCTCTTTTTTCCAAGATATCTGAAGCAGAAACAACATCCACCTCTTCGTCTTTTGCTTTTTTAATAATTTCCTCAACATCCTTAAACAATTGATGATTCAATATTGGAGAAAATTCAATATCATCAAGGGAATATAAAACACCTTTTAAAGAAGATTTTGCTTTTAACCATTGAATGAGGTCCTTTTCTATTTGAAATTCAATACTCGGTCCATTTTCAAGCTTTACAAATATTTTAGAATTCTCATTATTTTCATTTTTTACATTTGAACTATTTTCTGTTCCAATAAAATCACTATCATTTAAACCATCTTTTAATTTTTCTTTTAATTCTTCCATTTGCAAATTAGAGATTTCCTGTGTCTCTCCATCATCATTATTGATTTTAGGAACTTTAGTATTAGAAGAAGTATCTTGTTTGAATAGATTTTCTTTATTAATTTCTTCTTTTTTTAATCTTTTTTCTTCTTCTTGCTTCCTCTCCATTTCTTCAATATCAAGTGTTGGTTCATCATCTAGTTTTAAACTAGAAGTATCTTTAACTTTTTCATCTAATACCTCCTTTTCATGTTTACTTTTAGAATCTGAAGTTAAATCGTTAAATAAGTTATCTAAATCGTCATCAATACTATCTTTTTTAACTGGTTTATCAATATTTTCTAGTTTTTTAGAATTTTCATCTTGAGTATTCAAAGAAGTTTTCTTCTTGTCATCATTAGATATCTCTTCTTCAAAATCATCAAAAACTTCATCAAAAGAAGGACCACTTTTGTGTTTATCTGATAAAAAGCTAGGAGATATCCCAGATTTACTACTACTCTCAGCATCTAAAGCCGTATCATTTAGCTCTTTATTTAAATTTTCATGAAATGACTCTGGTGCTAAAATCGTTGGTCTTTCATCAAAATCAGAAAAAGGAGCTGATAAACTCTCGTTATTTTCTGGCTCCGAAGAGATATCAGTTTTTACATTATCTCTTGTAACAAAAATCATATTTTCACATTTTGCACATTTTAACTGAGCTCCTTGATCAGGAATAACATCTTCTTTAATATCATACTTTGTATTACAATTTTTACAAACAACTATCATCTTAAGCTCCTACGCAACAATCTTAGAAGTAACATTTTTAAATATAAAAAATCAAATTTAACATTATAATAAGTTATTATTAGTCAATATCCATAGGCATTAATATATAAAAATAGTTCCTATCCTCTTTTCTTTCAGTATTTTCAATATGTCTATAAATCATAACTACATTTTCTTCTGATAACAAATCAAGTACAACAAACTCAGAATCAATCATTGAAACCATATCATTTAAATACCTATTCGATAAACCAATAGTCATAGACTTTGCATCATAAGAACACTCAATCTCACCACTAAACTTAGAAGAATCATCATTCGATTCTATTTTTAATTTATTTTGAGAAATAGATAATTTAACCAAAGGTGTTTCTTTTGAAATTGCAGGACTTGCTTTTTTTAATAATTCTTGAAATAATTTTTTATTAACAATAACTTGATTTGCTTTATCTCTAAAAATTGACTCATATGCAATATAATCAGAACCCAGCAACCTTAACCAAACTTCTGTTTTTACATTTTCATCTCTATTTTTAAGATGAATAGAAACAGTGTTTTCTTGTATAGTCATTTTTATATTAGAGTTTAAGTCCTCTATTTCTAAAATTTTTCTAAGACGAGCTAAATCATCTTTTGCAATCAAAACACCTTCTGAAAGAAAATTAGATAAATCTTCTTCTTGTTCAACTTCAGAGTAAGCTAACTGAAAGCTATCTGTCCCAACCATCATTATTTTGTTATCTTTATATTTTAAATATCCAGCTCTAAGCTTATTTTTTGTATTATCAGAAGATATAGAAAACCAAACTTTTTTTATTAAAAATAAAAACTTACCAACATTTATTTCAAATGATTTACCTGTTACCTCTGGATGCTCAATATACTCAAAAACACTTGATGATGGAACTTTATATTCGAATTTTCCAGATTTAATTATTAAAGTCCCTTTTTCATTTAATTCTAAATCAACAATATCTCCATCTAGTAATCTTAATATTGAATCAAGTTTCTTAGCTTTAACTAAAAATGCTTTTGCATTCTCCATAATTTCAAAATTCATGTAAGAAACAACACCAGTGTGTGCATTTCCATCTGTTGCTGTAACTGCAATTTGTTTATCATTTACAACATCAATTAAAAAATTATTGAATGTTTCGGATATGGCATTATCATCAATAAAGCCAATTGATTTAGATATTATTTTTTGAAAAACCTTTCTATTTAGTTGTAACTTCATAACTTACCTCTATTCCGTTAATAATCTTGTTAATTCTTTAACATCTTTTGATATTTTAATATCTTCCTCTATTAGTTTTGTTACTTTATTAATACTGTTTACAACAGTAGAATGATCTCTTCCAAATCCTTTACCTATACTCTCAAGAGTTTCTTTAGTTATTTTTTTCGCAATATACATAGCAATTTGCCTTGCTGTAGTTATTGCTTTTTGTCTTTTTTTAGAGACTAAATCTTCAATAGGTATATCATAAAAATTAGCCACCCTTTTCTTTATGAAATCTATAGATAACTGTTTTTGATTTAACTTATTATATTTTCTAAGAATATCTTCCACAGTATCAAGAGTTATTTTCTTTTTAAGTAAAACATAAAGTTTTAATTTCCTTAAAATACCCTCTATTTCTCTAATATTTGACTTTAAATTAAATGCTAAAAAAGAAATAATATCTTCAGATAAATAAATACCATATCTTTTAGCTTTATCTTTTATTATGCTTATTCTTGTATTTAAATTCGGAGGATCTACAGCAACAATCAGCCCCCATTCAAATCTTGATCTAAGCCTGTCTTCAATATCAGGAATTTCGTTTGGATAACGATCTGATGTCATTACAATTTGTTTTTCAGCATCTATTAGGTGATTGAAAATATGAAAGAACTGTGTTTGAGTTTTTTTCCACCTTGACAAAAACTGAATATCATCAATTAATAAAATATCACAATTTTTTCTAAACTTATTAACAAGTTGTTGTAACCTATTGTTTTTAGCAGCTTGAGTATACTCACTCATAAATTCTTCTGATGTTAAGTTCAGTATAGTCATATTTGATTTTGTTATTCTTAATTCATTACCTATAGCATGTAATAAATGAGTTTTACCTAAACCAACTCCTCCATATATAAACAAAGGGTTAAAACTTGGCTCTCCTGGATTTTCAGCAACAGATTTTGTTGAATAAAATGCTAATTCGTTAGAGTCACCAGTAATGTATGTATCAAAAGTATATTCAGGGTTAAGTGAATGATTTTCAAAACCAGATTTTCTATAATCTTCATTACTTGTTCTTTTATCCTTATAGCTAATATTTTCTGAATATGCCTCTTCTTTAAGAGTATTTACAGAATCTATTTCTACATTTTCTGTGTTTTGCTTTTCAGTATTTTTAAGGCTAGAAATCATTAAATACATTTCATAATCTTTTCGAGTGATCTGTTTAATTATTTTTAAAATACGACTATCGAACCTATTATCGCTTAACCATTGCTTACTTCTTTCATCAGGAGCATAAACCTTTAAGGTGAGTTCCTCTTCATTTAAGCTATAATTTAATTCATAAAATCTATTATCATAAACATCATCACCTAGATTTTTCCTTAGTTTTTCTTTTAATTCCTGAATAATCGATGACATATATACCATTAACCAATAATAAACTTATTATACTCTTTTTTAGCCCTTTGTAAAGTTTTTTTTAACTTGAAAACATAGTTATTTTATGTTATTTTTCCTTAACATAGGAGTTTATATGATTTCCAAAAATATAATAAAATCATTTTTTATAACATTATATTACAAACACTTATATGCGTATTCAAGAAAATATTATTTTTTATCTGTAATATCAGGATTTATCTTATGGCAGTTTGCAATAAGATATATGTTTCAAGGTGGTTCTTTTGCAGAATCAATTCCATATACACCATCTGCACATGATTTACTACTAGACTATTTACCAACAATAGACATGAACTGGATTTCAACCTACGGTATAGAATGGGCAATAAAATTCAGCTATATTTACACTCTAGTTTTTTTACCCAAAAGAATTCCTTTCATGATAAAGGCATTTGCTATGTTTAAAGTTTTTAGAGGTAGTTTCATTGTACTATTACATGTTGGTCATCCCTTTGGAATGATTCCTGATGGGTTTGCCAATGTACTAGGGGGCACACATTACTTAACAAAGGACTTGTTTTTTTCAGGCCATACAGGTTACACATTTTTAGCTGTTTTTATTTTTTGGGACATAAAATTTTTAAGATATTTATTTATTATTTCAGCAGTATTAATAGGCTCGACAACACTCTTTATGCATGACCACTACACAATTGATGTATTGGCCGCATTTCCAATAACATTTACTGCATTTATAGTTACCAAAGAGTTATTTAAATCTGACTGGTTAGCTTACAAAGAACCTGGATATCAAGAAAAAGAACCAGGATTTTTATCCTTAACGCCCTATCCCGATAAAAATAATAAATTTGATAGAAATATGATATAAGTTAAATGTGTAATTAATCTTTAGGAGATAATAAAATGAACAAGCCACTAATAATAGGAATCGCAGGAGGAAGTGGAAGTGGAAAATCAACTGTTGCTCATAAAATACTTGATAAAATAATGGGATATTCCATCGCTGCACTAGACCAAGATTCATATTATAAACATTATCCTGATTTAACATTTGAAGAACGCCAAAGAATTAATTTTGACCACCCCGATGCCTTTGATATGGAATTAATGATTTCTCACTTAGATTCTTTAATGAATAACCAAGAAATTGAAAAGCCTGTATATGATTTTACTATCTATAATCGTTCTAAAGAAACCATTAAAACTTTACCAGCCAAATTAATTATGATTGAAGGAATTTTAATATTTGAAAATAAGGCTCTAAGAGAAAGAATGGATATTAAAGTTTTTGTTGATACAGATGATGATATTCGTTTTATTAGAAGAATGATGCGGGATGTAAAAGAAAGAGGAAGAGATATAGACAATATAGTAAATCAATACACTAAACAAGTTAGACCTATGCACTTAACTTTTGTAGAGCCTTCAAAAAGATATGCAGATGTTATTATTCCTAAAGGTGGACATAATGATGTTGCAATTAACATGGTTATTTCAGATATTTTTTATAAATTAGATAAAAAGTATAGACAACTTTAAGATTTTATTACTTGCCGTTTCAACCACCAAAGGTGTTTTACACGGAAAAAAGCAAAGCTAAGCTTTCTTTTTTAATATTTTAAAGGATAATAATATGAAAAGCTTACTCCTAATTCATACTGGTGGAACCCTCTCAATGGAGGCCAAAAAATCTGGAGGTCTCGTAGCAAAAGAGCTTACTAACATTCTTGACCATATCGTCCCTGAAATAAATAATATTGCCAATATTACACATAAGCAATTATTTCAAATTGACAGTAGCCACATAAATATTTCACATATTCAAAAAATTGCACAAACCTTATTTGAAGAAAGATTAAATTATGATGGTTTTGTAATAACCCATGGAACAGATACGATGGCCTATACTGCATCAGCCCTATCTTTTATGCTAAGGAACTTTGGCAAACCAATTATTTTAACAGGAGCTCAACGACCTTTGTATAAGCCTCGAACAGATGCAAAAATAAATCTCATCGATGCGGTTACAACAGCTACATTAAGTAATTATAATGAAATAGCTATAGTATTTGATTCCACAATATATAGAGGAGTAAGAAGCAGTAAATACAAAATAAATGAATATGATGCATTTAGGAGCTATAATATGGCCCCAATAGGTAAATTAGGTGTTGAAATTGAATTTTATAATAATGCAAAATATATAAAAAAAAAGAAAATTCTTTTTAAGTATTACCCCAAATTAAATAGTAATATTTTTGTATTTAAGGTCTTTCCAGGTATTGAGTTTTCAAATTTTAATTTTATAAAAAAACCTAATGCCATAATTTTGGAAGCTTTTGGTGCTGGTAATTTGGACGCGACAGATAATCTTGTCAGATACATTAAAAAAAATGAAGAGATTCCTGTTATTATTTACAGTCAGGTAAATAAAGGTAAAGTTAATTTAAATCTTTACGAATCAGGAGTAATATTAAAAAGTTTAGGAGCAATAGGAAGTGGAAATATGACATTTGAAGCATTAATTTTTAAAACTATGCATTTACTTTCATACTCAAGCAATAAAAAAGCAATTTTAAGAAATATTACAAAAAATTTGGTTGGAGAATTGGATAACTAATCGATTATATCATATTTATATTTTTGATATTTATAGATTTTTTTGGCTGCATCTTTTAGGTATTCATCTTTATTAGTTTCAAATGAGTCGAAAATCCCTAAAATTTCTTTATGATATTTATCAGCAACATAAATAGCTATTTCAATTTCTTTGATAGAATTTTCTTTACCATTTTCTAAAATAAAATCAGACACTCTAGATGTTGTTGCACTCATTGCATATATTTTTATTGCAATATCAGCAATTCTCTTTATTATAAATTGTTTTTGAATTATTTCATTTCCATATTTTCTTATAACTCTTTCAATATGAATATTAAATTGCTCTATCATATCTTCAATTATAGTAGCTTCTCTTTTTAATAGAGGATCAACTCTTATTATCTTGTTTGCAAGAACTGATGCAGATATCTTTTTAACTAAAATATCTGATAATATACCTAAGGATTTAATTGGCTCTGTTAAAGCTTGTGTAAAGGAAATTTCTTCACTACTTTCCGAATTATTAAGCCCTGAATATGCAATAAAAAGCCTTAATACTTCATTTGTACCTTGAAAAAAGAACATCATCCTCAAATCTCTTAAGATTTGAGATAACCAATGATCCTCTAAGAATGCAACAGAAGAACAAATTGAAGTTGCTTGGTCAACTATTTTCATTATACTCTCTGCTGCAAACACTTTACAAATAGCAGCTTCAACAGAATAGTCATTACCTTTAGCATCAATCAGACCTGCAGTTAAATATACCATACTTTCAAGTATATAAGTATCAATAGACATTGAACCAATTTTTTCCTGAATCATACCATATTCAGAAATACTATTTCCAAATTGCTTTCTATGAGTAGCATAATCAGATGCTATTTTAATTGCTTTTTTAGCTATTCCTAATGCCTCGGTTGCTAATTCTAAACGACCATAATTTAAGGTTTCTACTGCAATATGAAATCCTTCTCCCTCTTCTCCAATTATATTTTCTTTAGGAACAAATACATTATCTAAAAATACTTGAGCAACCTCTAAGCCCACTAAACCTGATATTCTCTCTGTTTTGCCAACTTTTATTCCATAGGATTTTTCTATAACAAAAGCAGTTAGTTCATCTTTATTTTTAGAATATTTAGGGTGTATTGTTTTAGCAAAAATAATAAAAACTTCCGCTTCTGGAGCATTAAATACCCAAATTTTACTACCGTTTAATATATAACCATTTTTTCTATCAATATATTCAGCTGATGTTTTTACTGATTTAACATCGCTACCTATCCCTGATTCAGTTAATGCAAATGCAAATAATTTTTCACCAGATGAAATCATTGGTAAATATCTTTTCTTTAAAAAATTACTTCCTTTTAGTAAAATGCCTATTCCACCCATAATTTGATGCGTAGAAATTCTTGTAGCTAATGAAAATGAATGCTTAGACACATTTTCTAATATCCTAAGATAAGAAGTTATAGAAAATCCCAATCCATTGAACTCTTCAGGGATAATTAAAGAATATAAACCATTTTTACAAATTTCAGACTTAAGCTTTTTTGAAAACTTTCTATCTTGTAAAACTTTTTTTAAATTATATTCTTTTTCTATAAAATCATCTAAAGATTGTAATAATATCTTAATCGTATCCTTTTCATCTTTTGATAATTTAGGGAAGGGAAATATTAATTCTTCTCTAATTTGTCCCGAAAATATTCCTTTTATGAAACCACTTAAGTTATCATCTTTTGTTCCCAATTATGAACTCCTTATTTTTTATTAAAATCATTTAAAATATCATCAATCGCCTTATAACTTAAAACATTCTTTTTGTGATTAATAGGTTTATCTATAACTGCTGTTTTTTTAGTTAAATAATAATTTAATCCAAGAGATAACGATACATCTTTTATTAATTTAGCATCTATTGCAGGTCTTTTTTGAATAAATGTTTCAAACATTGCATTATCACAAATAGTATTTATTAATCTTGGAATTCCTCTTGAGTAGTGATATATTTTCTCTACTGCTTCTTTTGAGAAATACATTCTTTTAGCACCTGATAACTTTAATCTGTGTTTTATATAATTTTCAGTAGCAATAAGGCTCAAAGAAGATAATTTATAGTTTAATGCTACTCTTTGTGCCAATGGTTCATCAAGATGAATATTTTCATTCAATTCTTTCAAACCAAATAAAATAAATGTAATCAATTTTTGTGAAGGAAGTTCCATATTTAAAATCCCTCTAATCTCTTCCATTATTTCACGAGTTTGCAACATTTGAGCTTCGTCAATTAAGATAATAGGCTTAAGCCCTTGACTATTTAACTCAAGTAGCCTTTCATGCAGTAAAGACAATAATTCTAATTTATCACTAGAATCAGTTTCAATTCCTAATAATCCTGCTACCCTCTTTAAAAACCATATAGGAGTAATTCTAGAATGAACCATAATCATCATTCCTGATTGATATTTATTACTGTTTAATGAAGTTAATAATCGTTTAGCTAATGTTGTTTTACCTGCACCAATCTCTCCAGTTAATAGAGCAAGTCCTTTCATTGAATTAATAATATATTTTAATCTTAAAATCGCTTCTGAATGACTTCTTGAACTATAAAAAAACTCTTGCATAGGTGCATTTGAAAATGGTTCTTTTTTTAGTTTAAAATAGCCCAAATAGTTCATAATCTTCCTTTAGTTATAAATAAGATATATTATTTTTATCAGCCTTCAATTTTACATGCAATTGTTTTAGTCTTTTATAAGCATCTCTAAAAGTTTTATCCTTTTGTGAAATTTTCTTAAAAATACTAAAAGCGTTTTTAAAGTTACCCAATAAATCATATGCATTTGCTATTTCATAGTATATCGCAAGTTTTTGATTTAAATTTTCGGAATATTCTAAAGCTTTTTTAAAATATTTAATAGCTTTTTCAAATTCAGTTTTATCATTATAACAAAGCCCTATCATTAATAAGCAATCACCTTTTTTCTCAACATGCCTATAAACTAGTTTAAACTCATTTATTGCATCATCTAATAATCCCATTGCTTTATAGGCAATACCTAGATCATATCTTGTTTTTGCATCATCTTTTGAGATACTTTCATCAATACCCTTTTTAAATTGTTTAAGAATATCATCTACATCTTCTTGAATGTCCTCATGGCCATTTGACAAATTATCATTAATAATAATTGGCTTAACGGCTTGCTCTAATTGGGAAAGCAAAGTTAATAATTCAGGATCATTAGGCGATATTTTTAATTTTTTATCTAATTCTAATTTTGCATTTTCAAAAAGCCCTTGAGAAATATAAAACTTTATTTGCTCTAAATCATAATCATCATTAATATCAATGCCTAGGCTATCATCATCTATAGTTATTGTCTCTATAATTTCGTCATTAATAACGTCTTTAGCTTCAACAATTGTGCTTTCATCTAGAGTAAATGTTTCTGGAATATCTTCTATTTTAGGAGAAACAGAGTCATTATAAAATTTATTAATATATTTATTTGCCTTTTTATTCTCTGAATCTATATATATTATCTCTTCTAGATAATCTCTTGCTTTTTCTTTATCTTTCTTATAAAGCTTTTCAAACAAATCAAATAACAACTCAACAGCTTGTTCAATTTTATGAGTTTTTATATAAATTTCTTTTAATCTTTTTGTAACTCCAGATATTTTAGGATATTTTTTATATAAATCTTTTAATATTGGTTCAGCTTTTGCAAAAAGCTTAAATTTGATATAAGTATCAACCTCTCTTAGTATATTTTTTAACTCTAACTCAGTAATCGTACTCTCTTTTTTAGGAATTGGTCTTGAAATCACAGTTTTATTTTCAATAGGTTCTAGTTTGGGTATAGAAGAGGGTATCGTTTCTGGTTTATTTAGTTTTTGTATTTCTTGTTGAAGTTCTTTTGCCTTTTTTCTAACATCCTGACTTCCAGGTGCAATCTGTAATATCTTGTTGTATGTTTCTAAAGCCTTTTCCTTTTCGCCAATTCTTTCATAAATTTTTGCCAATTCAAATCTAATAGAAAGCATTTGTTTTCTTTGGTTTGTTTCTTTAAAAAACGTAACCAATAATTTTGTTGTTTCTATTAGTGTGTCATCATCTTTAGCTTCTTTACTTATCCTATAAGCTTTTAACAATAGTTCTAATAATTGCTCTCCATAATTTCTTTGAATTATGTAAATTGATGCTAATTCATTTAATATCTTGGCATCAGAATTACCTGAAACATGATTTATACGCCCCAAAATTTTAGTATACATTGCTAAATTATTTTGTTTTTTGTATATTTGTGCTGCAATTTTAAATAACTCTATAGAACGATTTTTATCATTTAATTGTAATTGAGCCTCTGCTGCATTAATAATTGCAATGGTATCCTCTGGATTAATTTCTAGAATCTTAGAAGCCACAGATACAGCTGAACGAAACAAAGCTTTTTTCATATAATTTTCTAAAAGCTTTCTATAAACTAAAGTCGCATCTCCAGCTCTATTTATCTCTTTATAACAAAAAGCCAAATCATCATAAATCTCTTCTTTAGTTTCACCTAGCCCCATCATTATACTATAAATAGCAATAGCCTGCTTATACAAGCCTCTTTTTTTATAATTCTCAACTAAACGAGAATAATAACGGAGGGCATCTTGTGGTTGATTTATATTTTCATAGCATTTAGCAACTTGCTTTAAATATGTAAGCTCATCGGGAAAAAACTTCAAAAGATGTTCATATTCTTTTATTGCTTTATTAAAAACCCCTTTAGTCATATACTTAAGTGCTGATTGTTCTACTTTTCTTTTTTTATTTTTATCCAAGCTAAAATCCTTTTCACTTATTTAGCATTTTAAATAAAACCTAACTGTCTTGTCAAGTTTTTAATTCATCTTAGCAATTTACATTAATAATCCAGCAATAGAACCATTTATTAATGCGACAATTGTTCCTCCAAGCATTGCTCTTAATCCTAATTTAGCTAAATCACTTTTTCTTTTAGGAGCAATAGAGCCTATTCCACCAATTTGAATTGCAATTGATGAAAAATTAGCAAACCCAGTTAAAGCAAAAGTGGTTATCATAATAGACCTATCTGAAATAATCTGAGAAGCAGGTCCTAAATGAGTAAAAGCAACAAATTCATTAATTACAAGCTTTTCTCCAAGCAAACTACCAACAGTTTGAGCATCTGTCCACTCTATTCCCATCATATAAGCAATTGGAGAAAAAATCCAACCTAACAATTTCTGTAATGAAACTGGATTATCCATAAATAATCCAGTTACACCTTGTAACCCATAATTAACAAAAGCAATTAATGCAATAAAAGCTAATAGCATGGCAGCAACATTTAAAGCAAGCATTAATCCATCACTAGCTCCTCTTGCAGCAGCATCGATAATATTACTACTCTCGGACTTTACATCCATTTCAACAAGCCCTAAAGATTTTGGGGACTCAGTTTCAGGGTAAATAATTTTTGCAATAACCAACGCACCTGGTGCAGCCATTACCGAAGCTGAAATAATAGCTGTTGGGTCTGCTCCCATTCCAATGTAAGCAGCAAGAACACCTCCTGCAACAGTTGCAAATCCCCCAACCATAACAGCGGTAATTTCTGATTTAGTCATATCGTTAATAAAAGGTTTTATAACCAAAGGAGCCTCTGTCTGACCTAAGAATATATTTGCAGTTGCATTTAATGATTCTGCACCGCTTGTTCCAAGCACTTTAGAAATTCCCTTAGCCATATACTTAACAATTATCTGCATTATTCCTAAATAATACATCACACCCATAAATGCAGAAAAGAATATTATTGTTGGTAACACATTCAATGCGAAACTAAAACCATTACCAAATAAATTCCCAAAAACGAATTTACTTCCTTCATTTACAAATGACAATAGTTTTGAAACACCATCTCCTAATGCCTTGAATATTCTTATTCCTATAGGTATTTTCATTACAATAATGGCAAAGATAAATTGTAAAAATAAGCCACCTAAAATAACCCTCTTCCCTCTTTTCCATATTTCAGATTTATTAAAAGATAATAAAAAAGCCAAAAATAGCATTACAAAAATCCCAAAAAAGCTTCTAATCCTCATTGAAAAACTTGAAATAGGCTCTAAATTTTGTTTCATTTGTATAGCTTTTTCTCCATCAGCAAAAATAGCAACAGAGAGTAACATTAATAAAAAAATAAATAAAAACAATCTCTTCATTAATACTCCTAACTAAAGATTAGTCGATATTATAATAAAAGTTTTATTTAATCAAGTGATAAATTATTCACTCTTAAATAGTTTACAAAATAAATCGCTATCAGACTAAATTAAATTAAAATACAATAAATTTAATAATTTTAAAGAAATTTTGAATATTTTTCTATTAAATGATATCTGATAAGTATGTTTTTATTTTTAAAGGAGATATTATGAGGAAATTAGTAATTTTAATGGCAACATTGCTTAGCATTGGAATTTTTGCTAAAACCAGTCTGGAAATCAATTCAAATGGAGGAACTAAGATTAGTACAGATGAAGTCAATATGAAAGTTGACAAAAACGGAGCGAAAATTGAAACAAAAGATGTTAAAATTGAAGTAAATGAACAGAGAGCAACTGTTAAAACTAAAAACACCAAAGTGAGAGTAAAAAAGAAAAAAGTTGTAAAAAAAGAAATTGATGCAACTTTAATGGAAGCAATTACAGATGACAACAAAAATTTAGTTGTTAAATGCGGAAAAGAGGGACTTGCAATTAGTGGAGATAATAATACAGTTAAAATACTTGGTTTTTGTAATGAACTTTCTGTTACAGGTAGCAATAATGTAATAACTCTAAATAAAAGAAATAATGAAGTTGTTGTTAATGGTGATAATAACAAAGTAAAACTAAAAGAAGGAACTAAGTCAATTATTAGTTCCGGTGATAATAATAATATTAAGTATAGAGCTAAAAAAAAGCCAAGAATAACCAGTAATGGCGACAATAATTCTATACACAAGTATTAATGAAAGATATCTATTTTATTATTTAATTCACTCCACTTATAAACCATAGTTACACAAAATATATTTATTTATTTAATATTATATAAATTACTTGACTAGAATTTTAATTCAAATTATAATATATAGTAATTTATACTTAATTAGCGTGGGGGCTTATGTTTAAATTCAGTAAGAACTTCTTTTATATGATAGGGATTGTAATTCTATTTTCAAAAGTGTTTGCTTGTACAGGCTCTGACGGGGGAGGTTGTGTTCCTCTAGAATTAATACCAGAAGGTTACAGAGCTCAACAATATCAAGATGATAATCCTGTTTTAACTAATGTAACTCAAGTCAGAATTACTCAAAATGGCCTTGATTATGCTAAAGACCATATTGGAGACATAATAAAAACTATTATGCCTACTATGGTTATGCCTAATGATGAAAATGGGAACACTAGAATCAGATTTTGTGTTCCATCTCAATATGGTAAACAAGGCTTAGATTATGGCGTTGCTAGTCGTTGTAGCCAAGCTGATTGTGATTTATGTTATGATAATAGTGATCATGGAGCAAGTTGCGAAAATCAATTTACTTGCGACGGAGTTTATGGTCAAGAACTAGTTATTACATTTTTAAAAGATAGCTTAGTATTAGAACCTAATGATGATGGAACAAATGCTGATGAAATTTTTGGTCATGCTGATTTACAAATATCACCTATTGAATTTTGGGTAGATACCTGGGAAGCTTGGGGTAATCAACATACTGTTTGTCATATAGGAACAAATGTAAATGATGAAAACAGAAAAATGCCTATAGACTTACATATAGATTTTACCATTAACACATTAAATCCTGCTGAAACATCATTTAAAATAATATTTCCTGAAAATCAAATTACAGAAGATAGTATTGCACATGAATGTGACGGTACATTTACTGAGCTTGGAGTTGGTTTAATTAAAGGTATGATAGTTGATCAAATAAATCCAGTAATTGACAACATGGTTTCATCACTTTCTGATACTATGTTATGTGCAAGAACTGTTCCTATTGATGAAGATGATTTTTCACAAGGTTTTCAATGCCCTATGAATGCTCCAGCAAGTGCAACAGCAGGAAATGGCTGTTTAGCAACCGAAGAATGTGATGATGGATATTATTGTGAAGGAGGTTATTGTAAAATTGATAATCAATGTAACTTATACGACCCTGAAAATCCAGATACAGAAACATACAAATGTGAAAAGGGCTTCTGTGATAAAAATTCTGGTAACTGTGTTGTATCACCTTACTGTATGGAAACAGAAAACCAGTGTTGGAAACAAAAACTTGGTGTTGATGGTAGAATAGACATTATGGCCATGTTGAGTAGTTTCATAGAAACAACAAGCCATTCATGGATGAATTTTTACTTAAATTTAGGACACTATGCCAAATCACAGTCAAATGGTATGACAATTGGAGTTTTAGCAGGAACAAGTAGTGATTTCAATCCATGTGTTACACCTAGCAATAAAGAATTTAATAAAATAATACCTGAAATAACTATGTTTAATAGTAATGAATTAAATGGACAACCATATCATATAGGTTTAGGAATTTCTCAGTACTTTTTTAATCAATTTTTAGATAGTGCTTATAATGGAGGAGCATTATGTCTTGATATAGATTCAAAAGTATCTAGCATGATTACAACCGATTTATTTGGTTTATTAATTCCATCTATTAACAACCTAACATCTAAAGTAAATTCAGCTCTTATGATAGCAATCCGACCTAAAAAAGCTCCTTTTATAAAGATTGGCCCAGGTAATACTAATGCAAATGGAGATATAATTATAGATCAAGCATTACTAAATGTTAAAATTAACGATTTAGATTTAGATTTCTATGCATTTTTAAACGATAGATATGTTAGAATATTCACAACAACAGTGGATTTAAACTTAGGAATAAATTTAGATTTAGATGCAGAAGGTAAATTAATTCCTGTTTTAGCTCCTATTAAATTTTCAACAGAAGATGAGGCGGGTGCTTTAAGCAATTTAAGGGTTTCTAACTCAGAAATACTTAGGGAAACAGATACTGATATTGCAGAATTACTTCCTGGAGTAGTAGAAATGGCTATGGGAATGATTCCATTAAATTTTGATCCAATTGCCCTACCTTCTTTTATGGGTTTTGGAATTGATATTAAAGATATTACTCAAATCACAGAAGGAAATGATGACGAAACGAAAAATTTCATAGGGATTTTTGCTGATATTCTTATTGGTGTTGAAGAACCTCAAAATATTACATTAAATAATATAATTTTAGAACAAAAGACTATACCAAGGATTAAAAACTTAAGAAAAGGAAAAAAAGTTTCTTATACTTTTAAAATCAATTCTGATTTAGGCTCAAATATAGAATACCAATACAGAATAAATAAAGGCTTTTGGACAACATTTAAAAAAGGAAATATAGTTAAAATAGATAATCCTATTTTAAAATTACAAGGAAAATACAATATTGATATAAGAGCAAGAAAAATTGGAGAAACAAAAACTTTATCCAAAATAATAACTAAAACAGTAATAGTAGATGCAATTTCTCCTAAAATTTCTATAAAACAAGCTAAAAACACTATAAAAATTAATGCAAAAGATAATATTACCAATAATGTTAAATATTTTGTAAGCACAGATAATTCACCTTATACAGAATATAATAAAGCTCCTAATATTAAAATACCTGCAAACAAACAAAGCATGTTAGTTAAAGTAAAAACCATTGATGAATCAGGTAATGAGAGTATTATGAGCAGAAGATTTAATTTTGACAATAGGATAGTCTTAAATACAAATAATTTACAAAATAAAAAAGAAGAAGTAGGTTGTTCTTATGGAAACAACAGTAACAACTCTGTTTTTATTCTTTTTATAATTGCATTAATTGCACTACTTGGAAGGAAGAAGAATTTACTTCTTTTATTAGTAGCATCATTTACAATATTTTTTTACGGATGCAGTGATAATGGCCAAAATGGCAACTCATGTAAAACAGACAAAGACTGTGAAAATGGCAAAATCTGTGTTGAAGAAATTTGTGTAACAGGTAACCGATGTGAAGAAGGTAGCACTGATTACAAATGTAGTGAATGCTATCTTCCAGGCCGTTGTACAGAGCCAACTGGAGATAATCCATGCCATGAAGGATGTGAGTGCAATGTAACATTTGGACAATGTTTTAAAATAGAAGGATATTGTACACAAAATGATGATTGTCAAAATGATGATTATGAATGTAAAGATAATTTATGTGTTCCTAAAAGATGTGAAAACGATAATGATTGTGCAGGAAAAGTAGAATGCAATGGAGATCACAGCCATCCTATTTGTAATCAAGCAGGAGCATGTAGTTGTTTTCAACCATGTGATGGTGGTTGTCCCAATGGAAAATTTTGTTGCTTAGATGAATCAAATACAGGTGATTATAATCAATGTCTTGAAAATCCAGAAGTTTGTGATTTAACTTGTGATCCTGGTTATGAAATTAAAGTTACAGACGAAGGAAGCATAGATGAAATGAGCTGTAAAAGAGTTGGAGTTCAATGCGAATGCGTAGAAAAACCTCATTTAAAACTTGGTACTATTGGTTTATACTCTAAATCTGCAGTTTGGAACGATGGAGAAAGTAATAGAGTTATTGTTGTTGCTTATAATAGTTTATATAAAGACTTAGTTTTAGGTTTATATGATAAAAATAAAGAAACTCTTGACAATGAACATATAACTTGGACTTTTATAGATGGTATTTTAAATGATGGCGAAAATAGTGCAGAGATAACTAATGGCCCAACTGGCCCAAGAGGCGGTATCTCTCAATTAGGTATTGATGTTGGAGAATATACCTCTGTTGCAGTAGGAACAGATAATAAAATACATATTTCTTATTACGACAAAGAACATAAATCTCTTAGATATATAACAGTTACCAAACATGATAATAATGGTGATGAAACAGACAAACAAGTTTGGGATATTTCAGCCCCAGTTATAGTTGACCAAGGAAGTGAAACTAGAGACACTGGTTATTATACTAGTATTACTCTTGATAACAACAATAATCCAACTATTACTTATATGACAAAAGATTATAAAGATGGAAATAACTATAAATCAAGTTTAAATATTGCAATATTAAAACCAGATAACACATGGATTACTGATATTTTAGATTCAGATATTAAAGATTTACCTTGTAATAATTCTTGTGCTAACAATCAAAAATGCTTATTTGATGAAGATGCTGTTTTAGCCTGTGAAACTGATTTAGTTACAGATACATTTAATTCTACGACTAACAACTTAACAGTACCAGACAACAATCCTAGTGGTGTAACTTCTGCAATTACAATTCCTTCTAACACTCAGGTAAAAGAATTTAGAATTTCATATAAAATTTCTCATCAAGCAGCAGGTCACATTAAAATAGTATTAATTTCACCTGAAAGAAGAGAATATCCACTTGTTAACGCAGTTACAGACCCAAATACAGTTGATAGCAACACTCCTGATGGCATTAATGTTATAAACAAAAAATTAAACCAAATAAAAGATATAGATGCTGGTGGAACTTGGGTATTAAAAGTAGTTGATACTCATTATAACATTCAAGGAACACTAGAAAATTGGTCTATTTCAATTAAATCACTTGCAGACAAATCCCCTTATTGTGGTGCAACTTGTCAAAATACACAAGAAACATGCGCTCCGGCTTGTTCTTCAATGGGAAGCGAATTATGTGCCTCTGATGGTATTTGTAAAAAAGAAGCAAAAGAAGTTACAGCTAAATACTATATTAATGGAGTTGGTTTATTTAATAGGTCTGTAAAATTTGGAAATAATCTTGGCATTACATATTACGATTCTATAAATGGCAACTTAAAATATATCCATTATAAACCCTCAACTATGCATATAATTGAAAATAAAATTATCGATTCGGGTAAAGTTGGAAGAAATGCTAGTTTTACTGTTATAAATAATATAGCTCATATTACTTATAGAGACAAAGCTGGTAATTTGAGGTACTTACAATATGCTCCAACACAAGCAGTAAATCAATCTTTGTTAGTTGATGATGGTTTAAGAGTTACCGATGGAAAATATTCAATTCATAAAATTGGTTCAGATTCTGTTGTTGTGGAAAATGGTATTAATGAATATGATATTTACTATTACGATGCAACATCAAGAAATGTTTTATTTAAACATTATAAAACTTCAACTAACGAATTAGATGAAAATCCAACTATTTTTGAAGACTTAAAAGAAAAAGATGATAGTAATTATGAAGGTAGTTTTGGTTTTTATTTAAATCATTTAAAACTAGATAGTCAAGATATCTTTTCAACTTTCTACTACAGAACACAGGTTGGTCAAAAAACAGATGCAGAGTATAACTCTCTAGAAAAACCTGATTCTATGGGTAAAGTTAGAATTATTAAATAGTATTACACTCCAAATTTAATCTATGAAAAAAAATAATTTTATAAATTTAATATATTAAGGAAAATAATGTCATTAAACAATAAAGAACTCGCTCTATTTACTAAAGAATTCAAAGAATTATTACCAATAAAAATAGAAAAGCTATATATTCCTGAAGAAAATATATTACTACTTACCATTTATAAAAAAGAACTAAAAAAACATTTATTAATTGAAGTAGGAAACAATTACTCAGGACTTTATTTTATAAAAGAGAGGCCAAAACAAAATTTAATAGCTAATATTCAAAGCAAATTTAGAAATCTTTTATTAAATGGATTAATTACAGATATAGAACAAATAAATAACGATAGAATTTTAAAATTAACTATTAAAAAATCAGAAAACCAAATCAATTTAATTTTAGAGTTAACAGGAAGGCATGGAAATATTTTTATAACACAAGAAAATATAATAGAAGCTCTCTTATTATTAAATAAAAAAGATAAAAAAAGGGATTTATCTCTATATTCTAAATATCAATACCCCCAAATCCCTAGTGGGCAACATTCTATATCTGCCAATAATTTAAAAGGAACATTTCTAGATTATCTAGAAAATGAATATGCTCAAAAAATTAAAGAATTAAAAAGCTCCGAAATTGAGAATCAAATAAAAAGCCAAATAAATAGAAAAATTAAAAAATTAAAAAACAAAAAGAAAAATTTACTCAAAGATTTAGATAAATTAAACTCTTATAAAAATTACAAAAATATTGGAGAATTATTAAAAGCAAATTTATATCAAATTAAAAGAGGAATGAAAGCTATAGAAGTTACAGATTATTATAATGAAAATATGCCTACTATAGAAATAAAATTAGAAAGCTCTAAAACTCCTATTGAAAATATGGAATTTTATTTTAAAAAACATGAAAAATACAAAAGAGGAGTTAGTTTTATTAAAAAAGAATTAAAAAAGATTGAAAACTCACTATTAGAGCTTGAGTACGAACAAGGCGATACCTTGTCCAATGCCTCGCTTTATCCATACAACGAAGCCAGGAAAGCCCAAAAAATTAAAAAAACTAAAGAAACACACATTCCATATAAAACTTATTTGAGCTCTAGTGGATTTAAAATTTTAGTTGGTAAAAAGAGTATAGATAATGATTATTTAACCTTTAAAGTAGCATCAGGAAATGATATATGGTTACATGTTTTATCTTATTCTGGCTCTCATGTAATAATAAAAAAGAATAATAAAAAAGATACTATTGATATTAATACAATTTATGAAGCAGCACATCTTGCAATACTAAACTCAAAAGCACCAAGCAACGATAGCGTAGAAGTTTGCTATACTTTTAGAAAATTCGTCAAAAAACCACCTAAGTCCAAACCCGGAGCTGTTATTTACACCCAAGAAAAAAGACTTTATTTACAACTAAACAAAAAAGTGGTAGATAATCTAAAGTTTATTTAGGTTATTATGCTAAAGAAAATAAAAAATTATTTAAAAAACAATAAATCCTATTCAATTTCGCTACTTATAGTGATGATTATTTCATTTTTAATTACAAAACTTCCATTAATTAATGGATTTACTTATGAATTTGCATTTATCATTAATATTATTTTACTCCTACTATATCCTATCGCTTATAAATATATTTATAAATTGAACATATACAAATCATATATCTACTTATTAATCCCTATAATAATTCAATTAATCACAATAAAAAACTTATGCGACCCATTTAAAGGCTTTTTTTTCTATTTATTAATTCCCACAACTACCCTATTCTTAATATATAACCTTCTTTCATTCTTATCAAATCCGTACGGACGAGGCGTTGACTCGTCCTCTGTATTATCACAGGATAAGGCAAAGCCGCCTTATCCATACCTATTATTATCACAGGATAAGGCAAAGCCGCCTTATCCATACCTATTAACCAAATATTATTTAATAATATTTTTATCCTTAATTGGAGAACTTTATTTATTATACTCACAACCACAGATATTTTTTTACAATAGCTTTTGGGGCTATTTTCAAGGAAGCCTATATGATATTGAATTTTCAATATCCATGCCTTTAATTTGTTTATCTATTTTTAAGATTATTAATGGACTAATATTATATTTAATTAACTATATTCGCTCTTCGCAGAAGAAAATAATAAAAAAAGAAAAGATAATTTTAGCTTTTCTAATAATTTCATCTATAACTATTTACTTTAATCAAACTAATCTAGGGCTTATTTCTACACATAAATCCATACAAAAAACACTAGGAGGCTTTTATAAAACCCAAAATTTTAACATTTATTACGATAACAACTATCAAATAAGAAAAAACATAAAATTAATAGCTCAAGAACACGAAATGAGACTTGCTCAACTAAAAAAAATGTATAATATCAAGTGGAATGCTAAAATAGATTCCTATATTTTTAAATCAAGTAAACAGAAAAAACAACTTATGGGAGCAGGAAACACTCTTTTAGCTAAACCTTGGCTTAAAGAAATATATATAAACTATAGCTCTGAATTTCCTCATTCTCATTTAAAACACGAACTAAGTCATGTAATAGCCTCAAAATTTAGCAATAGATTTTTAGGTATCCCTATGAAATTTGGAATTATCCCACAAATGGGAATAGTAGAAGGATTTGCAGTAAGCAGCGAAGACGAAAAGGGTGAACTCACTTTATTTGAACAAATGGCAATATTAAAAAAAATAAATAAATTTCCACCACTAGAAAAGATGGTTAGTTTTGATGATTTTTGGAGCTATAACAGTTATTTTGCATATCAAACAGTAGGAGGATTTTTAAAATTTTTAAAAATTAAATATGGTGTAGAAAAATTAAAAATACTATACCAAAAAGAATCATTTAAATCAGCTTATAACAAAACTATTTTGCAATTAAAATCCGAATATTTGAAATTTTTAGGAAATATAAAAATTAATGATAAATATACTCCAAGAATAAAGTCTAATTTCAGTCAAAAATCAGTATTCAAAAGAGTTTGCCCTCATGATATTATCGAAATAAAAGAAAACGCAAATTACTTAATAAAAAATAAAAATTTTAACACAGGAATAAAATATGGAGAAAAGTTATTAAAACTAGAACCTTTTAATGTAAATCACAAACTATTTTTAGCTAAATTATCTACAAAGTATAAAAAATACCAAAAAGCACTTTTATATCTTAAGGAAATTAATATAAAACAAGCAACAATAACAGATAAAATGACCATTGAGTTATATCAAGCTAATATTTTATGGTATCTAAATAAAGCTAAAAAAGCTCTTAAGATTTATCAAGATTTAATAAAAAAAAATATCTCAACATCTTTATTTAGAGAAATATATATAAAAATAAATGCCCTCAAAAATAAAAATATAGAAATAATGATTAAAAATTATTTATTAGAAAAAAAATCTATAGGTTCATATACTTATTATTTTCATAATTTGGAATTAAGTCCAAATTCTTATAATATTGTGAATTATTTATACGGTAGATACTATTATAATTATAAAAATTATAAACAAGCTCTTTTCTTTTTGAATAGAATTACTACCACTCTACCTATTCCATTTATTATTGAAATATTAAAAATAAAAATAAAATCATACTTTTTTTTAAAACAGTATAAAAATAGTATTGATTTATCAAAAAAATTAATACTATTTTCACAAACACAAGGGAGTAAAGAGTTTGCTAAAAACTGGATAAAATATAATCAATATTTCAATAAAAAATAAAAAATAAAAAAATAATTTAGTTTCTAAAGTATTGGCCGATACTCTATTAGAGTAGTATTATGTGGAGGATAATTATGCCTAATCAAATTACCGGACTAGCATCAGGAATGGATACCCAGGGCTTAATCAAATCTATTATGGATATAGAAAGAAAACCAATAGATAGATTAAATAATCAATCTACAATACTTGCTTTAAAAAAAGGATTGTATACTAGTCTTTCAGATAATATGAAAGATTTTCAAAAAACTTTAATGAGTTTAAAACTAGAGTCAACATTTCAAACTAAAAAGGTAAATAGCTCAGACTCATCTATTGTAACAGCAACTGCTGGTGTTGAAGCTAAAAGTGGTTCATATACCATTCAAACTAAACAAATTGCACAAAATGCTATATCTAAAAATACATATTCAAAAGTTAAATTACTTTCTGATGGTAACACAAGTGGAGTTACAGGGCTTTATGGTAGTTCACAAACAAATTTAGAAGGTAATTATGAATTTACATTTGAAGATTTAACAACTTATACAAGAGCAAGTTCTAAATTAACACTTGATAGAAAATCTTCTATTCAAAAAACAAAGGGCTCAAATATAGAAGGTGCTAGCGAAAATAAATTTGCCAACACAATAAATAAAAGTAACAATAGACTAAATATAAGCTATGGAAGTGAAACATTTGACATATTCCTAGATTTTGCTCTTTCTGAAAATACAGATATATCCAAAGTAAGCTCTGATTTAGAAAATAAAATAAATAAAAAGTTAAATCAGTTAAAAGGAACTCAAGATGTTACCTATGTAATAGCCGAAAATGAAAATCCTAATGGTTCAAGTAATACATCATTTTCTTTATATAATGTCAACTCTCAAAACAGTAATTTTATTAAAATAAATGATGACGGAGGAGCTGATTTAGCAAATACAGCATTAGGATTTTCAACTACAACTTTAACTACAACTAATGCAATAACTAAATCTACAACAGCCTCTGATTTTACAACTCTAAGAACAAAAATGAATGATGAAAATTTCCTAAGAGGCTATGATATTAGCTCTATTGATGGATTAAAAGAAGGTAAATTTGAAGCAGCCATATCGAGTAGCCTAAATGCAACCCCTAAAAGAGGAGCAAGAGTTGACGGCGGAAGTAATATTTCAACAACAGGAATAGACCAAACTAAAATAGGCCTAAATTCATTAGGCTTATTAAAAACCATTACAGGAACAATTGATACAGACGGAAAAACAAATGCTACTTTTAGAATAAATAATGCTAAAATAGTTTTAAATGATATAGATAACTTAAGTATGAATGATGTAATTGGTATTATAAATGGTAGTGAAGCAGGAGTTACTGCTTCTTATGATAATATTGATGATAAGCTTATTTTAAAAGCAAATAATGGTATTAAAGAAATTAAAATGGGCTCTGTATTGGACGATACAAATTTTTTAGAAGCCACAAAACTTTCAATAGCTTATGGTGGTACATTATATGAAAGCTCTACTTCCTCAAATATCAATGTAAACTCTCCATTAGCAACTAGTGGTTTTGCAACAACAATAACTCCAGGAACAACAACAATAAATGGAGTTTCAATATATATATCAAGCCAAGATACCTTAAATGATGTGATAAAAAAAATAAATAATTCTTCAGCAGGAGTAATTGCATCTTATGACTCAAATAGTGATAATTTTTCACTTAGGTCTGACATGGAAACAACCGAAACTAATGAAAAACAAATAAATATAGGCTCATATTATGATACTTCAAATTTTTTTGAAGTTGTAAATATAACAGGAAGCAAAAAAGCTGATTTACAAGCAGATCTTTCTTCGTTAAATGGAGATTTTGCTGGAGATACGATTCATTTTAAAGCAGGTAGTACCGAAACAGATATTACCCTTAGTGCTACAGCAGGAACAGGAGCTTATACTGATAACTTAGATTTAGATTTTACAACTGGAATAAGTGCAGGTACTTCTTTTATGATTGCTGGTGGAACAGATGGGTCTACAGTTTTTCATTGGACTAATAATTCAGGAAAAGTAATTTACAGCAAAGAAGATTTAATGAAAGAGTGGAACAATGAAGCAAATTGGACAGATAATGGGGGAGCTCCAACTTCTGTTGCTGTAAAAATGGTAAGTGGCCAAAATGATAATCAAGTAAGGTTATTTAATGCTTATGGAGGTAATAGTGCATCTTTTACTGTCTTTAATGATGTTGGTGATGATATCTCCCAGTTAGGAATAAGCGACGGAGTTATTCAAAACCAACATATGAGTACAACTGCAACATCTGCTTATAATGCCTTTTCAATAGCATGGGATATTGGTTGGCAATTTAGTTTTTCAGGAGGAATGAATATTATTGCTGATGATTTAGGAGGAATAAATTTTGAATCAACTGAAGCAGGAATGGCCGGAATGTTTCAATTTTCAGATACAACAGGCTCAACAGTAAGCAATATTTTTGAAAACTCAGGAAGAAGCAGTAATTATGAAAATATTGGTAATAGTGGTAAAGATGCTATTGTTGAAATAGATGGAATAGAATACAAAAGAGCTAGCAATAAAATTAAAGATGCAATTGGGGATGTTGAATTAAATATTAATTCAATATCATCTTCTCCAATAACTTTAGATGTTAATGTTGATACAGACAAAGTATTAAATGTAATTACAGACTTCATTGTTGGATACAATGGTATGATAAAAAGATTAAACCCAACAAGATTAACTGATCAACAAAAAAAATATTTAACACCACTAACAGATAATATAAAAAATAATATGAGCTTTGTAGAATCAGATGATTATGAAAAAAAGTTTAAAGAATATAATGAAATAAATATGATATTAAAAGAAAGCTCTATAAGAGGATTATCTTATCAATTTAGACCTAATACAACTAAAATAGTAGAAAATTTAAGTGGTAAATTCAATTCTTTAAATACTTTAGGCATAAAAGTTGGCTCAACGGGAGATAATGATGATAGAAAAATGGGATATTTATTGTTTAGCCAAAATAAAACTCAATCAGATGAAGATTACAAAAAAGCAATACTAAAAGACTTAAAAGAAAATAATGAACTTCTTAATAACATTAAAAATAATGCAACAGACCTTTATAAATTATTTGCAACAGATAGTGATAAACAAGCAGAAAAGGGAATTGCAAGAGGTTTAGATGAAATTATAGATGGTTATGTAAAAAGAGGCGGCATTTTTAAAGAAATGACTGTAACAAATGGTTCTATAGATAAAGAACTAATTACAATTTTTGAACAAATAAAATCTTATAAAATGAGAAATGATAAAAAAGAACAATCTTTGTATAACCAATTTGCAAAAATGGAAACACAGCTTAGTAATATACAAGCACAATCAGCAAGCTTTATGGCACAAATGGGCTTAAGTACGCAATAATAATAGGAGTATAAAATGGCATTAAATCCTTATCAAAAATACCAGGAGAATAAAATCGAGGGTTCTTCACAAGGGGAAATGATAATTCTTTTATATGAAGGTTGCATTAGATTTATGAATGAAGCACTTGTATTTATTGAAGAAAATAAAATTCAGGATGCTCATAATAAAATAATTAAAGCCCAAAGAATTATAAATGAATTAATGGTTACTTTAGATTTTGAAGCAGGTGGAGAAATTGCTCAAAATTTATATAATCTTTATGATTTTATTATGAATGAATTAATAAAAGCAAATATAAAAAAAGAAAAAGAAGGATTATATAATTCTATTGAAGTTATGCAAGAATTATTAGATGCATGGCGAGTTGTTATAAAGGAAGCTCAAGCAAATGCACAAGAGCAATCCGAAAATGTAAGCATTAATTTTAATAGTTAAAAGTTTTTACACTAAAATTGCTTTTAGTCAAAGTCCATTTCAATGTCAATTGAAATTTCATCTTCGTATTGGGCAGCTTGCATTAATAAAAAAGGAATTGCAATGTCAATTGTATTTTTAAAATCCATGTTCTCTTCTTTGCATTTATAAAATTCAAATTTTCCACTACTTGAAGTCATTAAAATAAAAATCACCTCTTTAGGATCATGTTTATTATTTTCAAAATAAGCATGATTAATTCTTCCATCTTTGAATAGAATAAAAGCAGTATCATAAGTTGATATTATCTTTAAATATCCTGTTCTTTTAGAAGAACTTAATAATTGTAAAACATCTGGAAGTGGTATTTGTTTTAAAACTCCTGACATTGTTGCCTTACATTTACTTAACATAGCCCCTCAAAACAATAAGTTCATTATAACATTAAAAATTTATTATTCAAGATTTTTGTATAAAATAATATGATTATAGCTTTAAAGAAATTTTAACTATGCTTTCAATATCACTTTTACTTAGCTTAACATAATCACCTAAATATTCATTTCTAACTGAATTATCTACAATTTTTTTAATATCATCACTTTTTATACTATCATTTAAAAGATAAGTTGGCACATTTAAGCTTTCAAAAAAACTTCTTAATTTTATTATCCCATCTTGTACAGAATCAACATTAAATATGTTTTTTGAAAATTTTAATACTTTTTCAGGCTCTTTTTGAGCAACTATTTCAAGCCAAGCAGGAAAAACTATAGCCAATCCAGCACCATGAGGCATATCATTTATTGCAGAAAATTGATGTTCAATACTGTGAGTAGCCCAATCTCCACTACTCTTAATACCTTTCATTAAAAATCTTGACAACGCAATATTACCAGCCCAAAAGCTCTCCATTCTAAGCTCTTCACTTTTAGGATTATTTAACAATGGTTTTGCGATTTTTATAACTGTTTTAAAAACAGATTCACAAAAGTAATCTCTTAATACTCCCCCATCTTCATTAACAAAATATTGCTCTGCAACATGTACAAAAATATCAATTAAGCCATAGGCTGTTTGATTAAGAGCTAAACTATATGTATTCACAGGGTCTAAAAGTGAGAATTTAGGTAAAAAAGCTTTGGAGCTAGCAGATTTCTTATCTATGTCATTAGAAAGAACGCTATATGGATTTGATTCCGAACCAGTTGCAGGAATAGTTAAAATAACTCCTATTGGTAATGCACTTCTAGCGATTCTTTTCCCAATATAATAATCCCAAACATCTCCTCCTTCTATAAAATTAGCCGCGATAGCCTTAGCACTATCAATAACAGAACCTCCACCAACAGCTAAAATAAAATCTACATTCTCTTTTTTTGCAAACTCAACAGCTTTATTTACTGTTTTAAGAATTGGATTAGCTTTAATGCCACCAAAAGAAACAAAATCTATAGCATTTTCTATTAAAATATTACTAACTTTTTTATATAAGCCATTTCTTTTTATACTACCCATTCCATAAAGTAATAAAATTTTTTTAGCACCATATTTATTTAGCATTTTCGCAAGTTTAAAAGTTGAATCTACTTCTAAAATCATTTCGGTATTATCTAAGTTTATTTTAAAACCTTTCATTTTCTCCCCTTATCAATATCAGATTTTTTATAAGTATCCAATATAATCTTTTTTCTATTTGATTTTACTTTTTTATTTTTATTTTGATATTTCTTTTGATATCCATTCTTATAATTTTTTTGATAAGTATTTGGGTTTTCAATACCAAGCATTAATGTACCCAAGAAATAATATATCACATATCCCCATATTATAAAAAATATCAAAGAAAACAAGAATTTATAACTTTTCCTACTCTTTTTACCATATTTATCATTATCAATTTCAGCATAAAACTGTTCATTTTTTACGATTTGACTAGCAATATAATCATCTTCTATTTCATTTGAATTATTTTTCTTTACTTTAATTTCAACTTTCTCTCCATTTGCTATTTTATGGAATAAGTCTAAAGCATATTTTATATTTGTAAATCTTTCAGTTGAATCATTATTAATCATAATTTTAATAAACTCTCTTAAGTTTTCATCTGTAGTAACAGAGAATAATATATTATCAATAACAGACTTATCCTTAATCGAATCAACATTGACCATATTTTGTGAAATCATGCTAAGAAAAACAATACCTAAAGCATATTGATCACTTCTAGTTGTCGTAAATCCTAATTTTTGTTCATTTGGCATTAAATTAGAATCTCCAATAATGGGTTCAATTGTTCTACCACTGTTTAATTTATTTCTTATAGCACCAAAATTTATCAGATAAACATTCAATTTTTCATCTATAAGGATATTTTCAGAATTAATCGATTTATGAATAACTTTTTTACTTTCAAGATATTCAAGAATCTTTAATAACTGATTTCCTATTTTAAAGAAATTTTCATCAATCAGTTTTTTGTTATCAGTAATTAATTCCCTTAAAGTTTTACCCTCAATATGTTTGCTAGCAATATAAAAATATCTTTCTCCATTTTCTTCAAGTTCATTCGCCATAATATACTTAGGAATACCATTATAATTTAGCTCTTTAATAACAAGTACTTCTGATTTAAACATATTAAAAAGTATATTATTTATATATTTAGTCATAATTAATATTTTTATATCAACTAAATCATTTCCGTTTTGAATATCTTCAGTCAAATAAATTTCTGCTATTTCTGGGCTATAAATTTTTTTTATGACTCTAAATCTATTATCTATTAATTCCATAAATACCTACTTAAAAATTTATTATATTTATAATTGACAAAAGATTCAAGAATTAAAACTAGATTTAACTGCAATTCGTAAAAAAGAATTTAAAACAAGGTAACACATAATATTAGTTACCTTCTGTATTTAACTCCTTTTGTAATTCTTTGATTTTTTCAATAGATAATTTAGTATATTTTTGAACAAATGCAATTACTGCTAGATTTAAATACAAATTGACTTTATTAATTTACAATAGTAAAATAGATAAGTTTTTTTAGAGATAACAATGATAGATAAAAATAAATATACAGCATGCTTTTTAGGATTGGCTATGGGGGATGCTTATGGAGCTGTTTTTGAAAGTGGTATTTTAGAAAGATTTGTATGGAAATTGATAGGTAAAACAAATGGAAGATTACGCTATACTGATGATACTCAAATGTCTATTGATTTAGCAAAATCATTTTTAGAAAATAAAAAAATTAATCAAGATAAACTTGCAATAAATTTTGCAAATTCATATAAATGGTCAAGAGGTTATGGGAATGGTGCGACATGGTTATTAAAAAATATTAAGAAAGGTGGAAACTGGAATGAACTAAACAAAGCTAAATATAAAGATGGTTCTTTTGGAAATGGAGCAGCTATGAGAGCTCCAATACTAGCACTTTGTTATCCTAATGATTTGAAAGTTTTAATTAAAAATGTAGTAAAAGCTTCTGAAATTACTCATGCAAATATACTTGCAATAGAGGGAGCAATACTTGTTGCTATCTCTACTTATGGAGCATTAAATGATTGGAATAATGATACTATTTTAAAAGAATTATTAATTCACTCCACTTTAGATCAATATAAGGAAAAAATAAATTTATCTATTAAATATATAAAAAAAACAGATGAAGTAACAAATTCAGAAATAAGAAAAAATCTAGGAAATGGAATTGCAGCAATAAATTCAACAGTAACAGCAATTTACTTTGCTCTTAAGTACAAAAATAAAGCTCATGACTTAATGTTTAAAAAAATATTTTCTCTAAAAGGTGATACTGATACCATAGGGGCAATGGCAGGCGGAATTTGGGGAGCATTTAATGGATATGAACAAATTCATAAAGAAAAGTTAAAAAAGGTAGAAGATTATGAAACTATAAAAGAGCTTGCGGAAAAATTACATAAATTTAATTTTCATCAGTAATTGATATTAATACATCAAATATGATATAGAATCTATATGAAGATTATACTTTACTTTATAACATCTATTATTACTATATTTTTGCTAACGCTACTCTTTGCTAACCTATTAAACACTAATGGTTTTAATATTCAAATTACTATATTAATCACAGTATTTACTTTTTTAATTAAAGATAGAATTGAACTTGATAAAATATTATACTCTATTCTATCAATTAATATAATTGCAATATTATTACAAATATTTTCAAACTCTGTTATTAGTAATTTTAATAGCGTGTTTTTTAAAAAGTTAGGATTTTCTTTATTTTCAAGTTTTTTAGTTATCTTTTTAATTTCATTATTATTTTTGACTAAATATCTTAAAATTAGCAATAAAACTAAAAAGATAAGCTTAATTATCCTAAATTTATCTCTAATTACACTTAGTTTTTTTATTTTTAAAACAATTCTATATTATTCATATTTACTATATTTTTTAATATTATTTCTTGTTTCATATACAATTAAATTATTTATAAATAAAAGCCCTAAAAGAATACCTTCAATACTTACTCTGTCAATATCTATGTTTTTATTTGTTATTTCACTATTTGCAACAGAAACAAATAATAATGTAAGTAATGGCTTAAATAGAGTTTCTAATGATAAACCATTAAATCGCTTTAATGTTAATAAAAAAGAAGATAATAAAAATAAAATAAAATTATTAAATCCTGATAATAAAAAAATAACTAAAAATAAACCAAAAGACAAAATAAAAAAAACTATCACAAAAAAGAAAAAGAATATATTACTAATTACCATAGATGCCTTAACTCCATTTCATTTAGATTTATATGATTATAAACGAAAAACTGCCCCTAATTTAGCAAATTTTGCTCAAAAGTCCTTACTATTTAATAAAGCATTTTCACAAGGACCAAATACAAGGCCAGCAATAGCATCTTTAATTACATCAAAATATGTTACAGAAATATATTGGAGCAACAAAAAACACTTTATACCCTTAAAACAAGAAAATTTAACATTTGCAGAAATACTAAAAAAAGAAGGCTATCATACTTATGGAGTGCTTACTCATTCATATTTTTTAAAAAAGTTTGGCTATAATCAGGGATTTGATAACTGGGACATGAGTTTAATTAGCACAGATGGTAAAGTAGCTTTTGAACAAGAAACAGCCCATAAACTTTATGATAAATTTAGAAGTATAGTAAAAACAATGAAAAAAGATGAGCCTAATTTTATATGGCTACATTTTTTTGACCCTCATGATAGTTATGTTTTTAGAAAAGAAGCTAAAAATTATGGAAGTAAAACAATTGATATATATGACAATGAAATTAATTATACCGATATATATCTAGATAAATTATTTAAGTTTTTAAAAGAAAAAAAACTCATGGACAATTTTATTATTATAATTACAGCCGACCATGGAGAAGCATTTGGAAGTCATGGATATGTAAAGCATGGAAGAAGTGTATACAATGACCAAATGTGGGTTCCTTTAATTATAAAATTTCCAGACATAAAGCCACAGATTATAGAACATGAAGTAGCCCATATTGATATTATTCCTACTGTGTTAGATTATTTAAAAATAAATAAATATAATGATAAACTTTCAGGCTCATCTATTTTGGAGAAAATTAAAAATAATAAATTTCCACCTGTTTATACCCTACTCTTTAAAAAAGGTAAAAATCAGTATTCAATAACATACAAAGGCTATAAATTGAATTATTCTGAAAAACAAGATATAAAAAAATTATTTGATTTAAGAAATGATATGAATGAAATGCATAATATAGCTAATGAACACCCAGAAATAATGTATGATTTATGGAATAAACTATCAAGGTGGATAAAAAAACAAAATAAAATTTATAAAAAGAGAAATAAATGATAAAAATTATTGCATATGGATTTTTTAAAAATAACAACTTAAAACCTATATTTGAAGATTATAAAAAAAGAATATCTAGATACTATAAAATCGAACTTGTGGAATTAAGAGAAATTCCAGTTAAAAAAAATCAAAATGTAAAAAATATATTAAAAAAAGAGGCAGAGCAACTAGAACAAATTATTAAAAAAAGTAAAGGAGTTATTTATCTACTCTCCGAATGGGGCAAAGAATACGAAACAATAAAATTTAGTAATTTAATATTTAGCCACATACATAATTCAGAAAATATCACATTTATTCTTGGAAGTGCTCATGGCTTTGACAAAGAATTCTTAAAAAAGCATAAAAGTATATCACTTTCTAAAATGACTTTTCCACATTTATTAGCAAGAGTAATGCTAATAGAACAACTATATAGAGCTGTAACCTTGGAAAAAAATATAGATTATCACAAATAGAACTTATAAATAATACTTAATTATTAACCTTTAAAGCATTATACCAATCAACCCAATTAAAGTTTTTTCCATATTTATTTTTATCATCTTTATAGTCAATATAAGCCTTTCTTTTTAGTGATTCTAACCATGTAAAAAAAACTTTATGCCATTTTTGATATGTTAAAATTTGATAAACTTCTTGTTTTTTAGATTCATAGTTGCTTGCTTCATCTTTTTGTTTCTCTAGTAATTTAAAAATATGATATCCATTATCTGTTTTTATTGGCTTTGTATATTTTTTAAGACTTAATTTCTTAATTTCAGTTTCTAATTTTTCATTAAAAACACCTTCTTTTATAAAACCAAGCCTTCCGCCAATTGCTTTATAAGGCCCCTCTGTATATTTAGTAGCAACTTCAGCAAATGGTTTTGTTTTTAATTCTTCTTGAATTTTAGATAATTTTTCAGCAACAGCCTTTTTTTGCTCATCATTATAAGAGCTATCTTCTTTAATGTAAATATATGCCAAACCATATTTAAACTTTTCTTTATAATGTAATTTATAGTAATTTTCAATTTCTAAATCTGAAATAGAAATTTTAGGAAATACCTTTTGTTGTTTAATTTTTTCAACTAAACTTCTTTTCTTTAGTAGCTCCTCAAATTCAGACATTGTTAGGCCTTGTTGAGTTAAAGCTTGTGCAAAAGCAACTTCATTAGTGTTATTTCTTTCTATAATTGATTTTTTCAATTTTTGAACTTCATAATCAGAAACCTCTATTCCTGATTTTTTAGCATCTTGTTCTATTAACTTTTGAGCAATCAATATTTCAAGCATAAATTCTTTTTTATTTAATTTTTTTTGAACTTTAGGATTCCTTAATAAATCACTCAAAAGTATAGAATAAGGCTCAAAACCAGTTAATCGTCCACCTGAAATAACAAGTTTATTTACTTCATAATTTAAATCCTGCATTGAAACAAAGGAATCATTAACAATTACTTCTATTTTATCAACAGTTTCTGCTTGCAAGTTTATAGTAAAGATTACAAATAACAACATCAAATATTTCATACACTTCCTCAAATAAAAGAGTAAATGAAATTAACATAATATAGGGAATAGGTCAAATTAAATTTTTAACAGCTAAAAATGATATCCAAGCTTTATTCCACCCCAAAAAAGTTTATTCCATTTATCATCACTAGAACCAAATAAATTAAGTTTAATATTTACAAACCCGCCTTCAATGAAATAGTAAAACCCAAACTAGGTGAACCTCCTAAACTGGCGTTTATACCAATATTTTTTCTCTCTCTAATTCCTCTTCTTTTTAGGTTCTTATTTTTATTAATATTCTTTTTTATATCTTTTTTCTCTTGATATGTTTCTTTTTGTTTTTTTAAAGAATTAAAACTACTATTTTCTTTATCATTTGCTTTATAACTAAGTAGTTCTTTTAATTCTGGTAATAAAAAAGTAATTAGAGTATTGCTATTAGTTAATTTTCCTTTATATATACTTCTAAGGCTATATTTCTTATTTATACTAAAATCAAATAAATCAAATGTAAACTCTATATCTTCATTGATTTTATCAAGCTTAATAATAACTACATTTTTTATTTTTAATGTTTTAGCTAAAGTTAAAATACAAGTTTCTGTACCACATTTATTTTTAATTTTATCCTCACCAAATACCTTATAATCACTAGTTTCTAAAAAACTTTTTGTAATAGTTTCAAGCTTAATAATTGAGTTCTCTGTTAAAGTAAAATTTTTTGATTGAATTTTTAATATTGTATTACTTTCACTACTAAGCATATTTAAACTAAACATAAAAGTAACAATTAATAATATCATTTTCATAAGATTTCTCCCAAATAAATAAAAACACTCCTTCACAAGCAAACATATTTCCATATTTATGCACAAAATAAATACAAGTAAAAACAATATATTAAGAGAACTAACAGGAAAACAGTGACATTCATGTCATTACATTTATGTTTTTCATTATATTTATTCAGTTTCTTTTCTAGCTTCTAAGATTCCATGTCCAGTTGCATAAGTGATACTTCTACTCCACCCACTACAATCACCAATAAATTTAATGTTTTTGAAATAACTATTATCAAGCATATTAGAGTAAAATTTAACTTCAACACCATATAATAAATTATCAGGTGCAGTAACCCCTGGAACGACTTCATTTAGAATTTCTAAAAAATGAATTATAGATTCTTTCGTTTTACTTGGAAAAACTAAATTTAAATCACCTAAAATATAATTTTCACTTGGTAAAGTAGGAGTAACTCTTCCTATTTGTTTAGTTCTTCTTTCATTTTTAAAGTCACTATACTTTTGTAATGTAACTTTTTTACCACCAGCTAAAATATTAGATAATTTTGCAATATGAGTACCATATCCTATAGGGTCGTTAAATGGTTCTGTAAATGTATGAGTTACTAAAATTGCAAAATTAGTATTATCTGTTTTACTTCTTACCTTTGAATGACCGTTTACCGTTACAAATTCATTTTCATTATATCTTTCTAAAGTTACATAGCCAGAAGGGTTATTGCAAAAAGTTCTTACATTATAACCAGTTTTAGTTTCCATTTTTACTTTAAATTCATACATCTCTCTATTTAAATCATCTACAATATGATTGGGTAATTCAAAACGAATACCTAAATCAACTGAATTACTCGATAAAGATATTTTTGGATGTCTCTTTTTTATATTTTGAACTAATTTATGCCCACTTCGACCAACTCCAATAACAGCTTTATCAAAAATATCATTAAACTCCTTATTTTCTTTATTAACATGAGTAATTTTCACTTCATCATTAACCGCTTCAACATTAATAATTTTACTATTAAAGTGAAAGATTACGTTACTCCTATTTGATAGATCATCATAAATATTTTTCATAACATTTTTTAAATAATCTGTTCCAATATGATAAAACTCAGAATTAACAGGTTGAAATCCTTTCATATAAAAATCTTTATAATAACCCTCTTTTTTACTTTGAAAAGAAAACCCATGTTCTATTTTGTCTTCAGGAACTTCTGATTTATCTAAATAAAAATCAACAATATTTCTCTGAATATCTAAGTTTAAGTCTAATTTTCCACCCATTTCACTAGAAATAAAAATTTTACCATCTGAGCGGATTCCACTCAAACTAGATGAAATAATATCTTTTGATCTTTCAAAAATATGCAACTCAAAATTTTTATTTTTAAGTTCATTTACATAGCCAATACTTGCAGCCCCAAAGCCAATTACAGCAATTTTTTTCATAATAAAAGCTCCTTAGAGTAAAAAAATATGTCAAAAGGTTTTGACCAATGAGTGTATTTATTTATAGTAATAATGTCAAGAAAAAATTTCTTAAAAACATTAAAAAAAATCATTTGCTAAAAAATAAAAAATATGGTAGATTTTAGTTCTATTTTTTTAGGAGTTTTTATGACAAAAATGGAATTTATTCATAATATTGCAGAGAAAAGTAACCTTCCCAAAAAAGACGCGACTTTGGTAGTTAATACCATCTTTAATAAAATGACTGATGCACTAGTAAAAGGTGATAGAATTGAAATTAGAGGATTTGGTTCATTTAGTGTTAAATCTTATGAAGGTTATGAAGGAAAAAATCCAAAAACACATAAATCAATTATTGTTCAACCCAAGAAAAAACCTATTTTTAAAGTAGGAAAAGATCTTAAAGACAGAATAAACACTAAACTTTAAAGTCATTTGCTTTTATAATTATATTTAGTAATGCTTCAATTTTACTTATTGTAAAAGGTTTTTTCAGATGAAAATCAAAGGATTTCTTTTCTTTATTTCCTAATCCTATATATATAACTTTATCTTTATGTAGCTTTAAATTGTTAGTAATTTCATCTATATTTAATAATGTTGTATCTAATATTACAATATCAAAATCCTCTAAAAGAAAATCTTGTATTATATCTTCTTTATTCTCAACATTTCTTATTATAAAATTTATATTTTGATACCTTTCCAAATTATTGATATTCTTGATTATATCAATAAAAGATGATTTTATAAACTTATTACTATGATAGAAAAGCATTTTTATAATTTTATTATCCCTTTCTGATTCATACTTTCTAGAAATTATTTCAATTAATTTATTAAATTTTTTTTTATGATATTCATCATTAAATAAAAACTTAACACCTATACCTTTTTTGATTTCATCATCAAAATTTTCTTCATAAGTCCAAACAACTTCAACATCTAGAGGAATAGCTTTAATTATTTTAGGAAAAGATAACATCACTCTAAATTTTTCACCTATTTTAAAGTTTTCCCTTGTTATTATAAAAGTTCCACCTAACGAAATATTTTCAGTATAATCTATTAGAAAATCTTTGTAACTATCATACTCCACTTTAAAAACAGCGTTATATCTTTTATTTGACCTAATATTTTTACGAAAATCCATCTTGCTCCCTATAAAGTATCTTAAAAAATATAGGATATACAACTCCAGTTACAATTGCAAGAAAAATAATTGCGTTATTTGTTTTTGAGCTAATTAATCCTAATTTTAGTTCTATCATAGCAATTGCAACTAGTAAAGTTAAAGGTGCAGCTAACATGAAGGCTGTGGCAACTATATTTCTAAATTTAATCCCTTTAAATAACAAAGGGAGTGAAGAAATCAACTTAATAATGAAAGCAATGAACATCAGTTTTAAAAAAATAAAAAAAGTTTCCTTTTCTAATATGGAAGATAAATCAAAATTTATACCAATATTTATAAAAAATATAGGAATAAAAAATCCATAACCAATTCCATTCATCTTTTCTTCTAAAGCCCCCTTATCTTTAAAAGTTGCTGAAATTACTATTCCTGCAATCAAAGCACCAATAATAAACTCGATATGAAATATTAAAGCAATAGTGATAAGGCTAAACATCAAAATAAATGACATTCTAATACCAATTTCTTTAGAATCTTTAGGGTGGATTAAATTAATAACTTTGTCTGGAAACCACCATGAAATTAAATATAAAAGTTTTAAAAATACTATTGAAATAAGAATCATAATTGGCATTTGTAAAATTCTTATAGAAAATCCATGTAATTTATATACTTCAAAAAAAGTAAATAATAGAAGAGTTAGAAGTTCAGCAACTAAACCTAAAATGAAAAGCATACTACCAAATTCTTTTTTTTCTAAATTTAAATCCTTTAAAACAGGAATAAGTAATCCTATTCCCGTTGCCATTACAATAAAAATCAACCCAATTTCCATATTTAAGCTATCTATAATAATTATAGATAAAGTTACTGATATCAAAAATGAAAATACAGGTAATCTTAAATTTTTAATTCCCTTTTTCTTTAAATCTCCAAAGTTTATTTCAAGACCTGCTAAAAACATTAAAATAATAAATCCTAAATCAGCCATAAAACTAAGCCACTTAGCATTAAGAGATAAATCGATTATATTTAACAAAGACTTACCTATTATCATCCCATAGAGCATTTCAGCGACCGCACCAGGTAACTTAAAAAAAGGTGCAAAGATAGGAACAATAAAAGCTCCAAAGCTTATTATTAGTAATGTATAAATATGATAATCTTGCAATTATTCCTCACTACTACCAAAATTATATATAAGAACTGAAGGTGCTGCCTGATGTATCAAGTATTGGTTTTCAGATGGTGACATAAATGTTGATTTTTTAGGTAACATTTGAGAAATTATTAATAAATCCTTATTTTTAGACTTTTCTTTAATTTTTCTGATTGGATTTCCTTCTAAATAAGTTTGATTTATATCAACTTTATATAATTTACATAATTTTTTAATTGTTTCTTTGTTAGACTCTGATTCACTATCTGGAATTGAGTAATGATCTGCAGTATCTTCCATAAACTCTGGTTTTTTTATAGTTATCTTTTCTAGTTTTGCCTTAGTTTGTTTTGCTATACTAATTGCAATTTCAAATCCTTTTAACGGAGAATTTATATCTCTATCAGAAATTAATATATTTTGATAAGGATATTTACCTTTTGCAATAATAATAGGAGAATGAATAAAATTTTGTAATTTATAAATAGTATTCTCTACTCCTAATTTATTTAAAAGAGTAAAATTTTCATCAGGTAAAATCACTAAACCATAACTTCCATTAATATAAATATCCTTTATTGCTTTTACTTTAAAGTTTGTATTAATTTCTTTGATATTAACAACATGATTTTTATAATTTGAAACATCATTTACATAAGATTTTATATTTTCAATATCTTTTTTATTAAAAATACCACTTTTTTCATCATTTAAAATAAAAAAATCAATTTTTTTAGAATAAAACTCTCTTAATAAGTATAATGATTCATCAATTAGTACTTGCCAATCCTTAGGAGTAGTAATAACAGATAGTATGTTATTGCCAAAATTTAGGGGAAACCTATAATCTCCTACAGAAATATATTCTGCAATAGCATGTATTTTAGATGGCTCACTTATAATTAAAACTCTATCATTTTCTAAAAACCTGGTATTACCATGAGGCAGTATTAAATTATTATTTCTATAAATAGCACCAACAACCCAATCATAAGGCTTAATATCTAAAAGTTTTTTATTTAATATTCTACTTGTACCAGTAATAGTAACTTCTGCAATTTCTCCATGTCCAAGCCCAATATCAGTTGCCGTAGAAGTACGACTATCTATTTTATTCATTAAAAAGGAGCTAATCATAGAGGGAACATCTATAGCATCAATATCATGCTCTTTAAATAAAACTAAACTACTTTTTTTAACAATTGCAGTTATAAATTGTATTTCAGGATATTTTTCTTTTAGTAACAAAGCAATTTCATAATTAACTTCATCGTGATTTGTTAAGCCTACAACAACATCTGTATTTTCTATATTTGCTTTTTTAAGTATGTAGTTACTTGAACCATCTCCATGAATTATATTTATTCTATGATCTATTTTTCTTACTAGCTCAAGAGAATCCTCACAAATATCAATAACGGTTAAATTCCATTGCTTATCTAACCTTGAGATTAATTCTCTTGATTTTGTTCCTGCTCCTATAATAATAATATTTACTTTACTAGCCATATTTTTTTATGATTTCCTTTGACAATTTTTAGGAGTAACGCAAGTTCCCGTTGCTTTACAGACTAAAATAGGAGGTTCTAAATAATCAGCAGCGCTATCACTTATTTCAGCTTGTGCAGAAATTACTTTCCATGCTTCAAATTCCATTTTTCTTGAAGAATTACCATTGGAAATAATTCTACCTTTTGCCTCTATAAAATCACCTGCATAAACAGGTGCCAAAAACTCAATACTATCATAAGCCCTAAATAACCCTTCATCTCCATCAAAAGCAATCAATAATTCAGTTGCAACATCACCAAATAAATTTAACATTTTAGCTCCATCAACAAGACCTCCACCATAATGTGCATCATGACTGCTCATTCTCAATCTAATCATAATTTCTTCATTTTTTCTTTTCATAATAATTCTCCTAAAAAATACAAATGTATTATAAATTTTTATTACCAAAAATGCAATTATAAAATTTAAGTAAAATAAAACAATTTTTTTTATTTTTTATTTATTTATTGACAAAAAAAGATTTATGAAACATAATATATAGTTAGGAATTTTAAGTTCTATTTTGGAGGATTAAATGAAGTATATTTTACTGTTATTTTCAGTTTTTTTTATAATATCTTGCTCTTCTGCGAGTACAAGTAAAAAAACATGTAGTGATAATTCTGGTTGTGAAAACGGAGATGTTTGTTTTTATGGTTCTTGTTTTAAAGAAGGCGATAAAGCAATGGGTGTTAAAACAATTCAGATTGTTGGAGGTGCTAGATTAGAGCTAATTGATGGTGATATTGCTCCATTAAGAATACAAGTTGTCTTATCTGGTACAAACGAAATGAAAGAAGCATTCTCAGAAGACGATTTAAAAAAGATTGTTGGCCCAATAGAAGGCGAAACTGTAAATTTTAAATTTAGTACTCAGGGTTTAGAATCTCAGTTATCTAAAACAGAAATAGTTACTGATGAGTTTGGAATGGGAACAATCAACCTCTCGGCAATAAACAGTGGCAATACCGGTGTCAACTTCAATGTCTCAACTTTTACAAATAACTGCTCTCCAAATCAAAAATGCTATAAAAACTTTATGGTAGAAATAAATAAAAGAAGTAAACTTTTATCTGTTAAAAGCAATAATCCTCTTAGTGTTTATACTAATTCACATAAAACACTCATGGTGCAAGTGACAACAAATAGTACTCTTCCATACCCCGACCAAGATGTTAAATTTAAAATAGAAGGAAATGCACAAGGTACAACTCTTGAAAACAATGGAAACACAGGTAATGAAATTACTGTAAAATCTGACTTTGCAGGTATTGCAAGAGTTAAATTAAATGCCGGTGAAACACCTACAAATTTTAATGTAAGTATAGAATCTTCAGGAACAGCTAGTAAAAACATCGCTGTTACAATCAAAGAAAGAACAGCTGGAGGCTGTGACACTACAGAGGATTGCTTAACACTAGGCGAAGCATATGAATGTCAATTAGGAGTATGCGTATATGTCCCAATTCCATGCGATATGTCAAATGGAGATGCTGATTGCCCTGAAAAATTTGAATGTAAAAATAGTATTTGTGTTGAAAAGCCTTATGTTTGTGGTGAAGACGGTACTGATTTAGACTCTTGTAGATGCACGACTGATTTAAACTGTCCTGCAACTCATCAGTGTGTTAGAGGTAGATGTGTTGAACAAAATATTGCTTGTACAGATAATATTGATTGCCCTAATGGTTTAATTTGCCGAGAAGGTACTTGTCAACCAAATCATACAGAATGTAAAATGGATATAAATTGTCATCAATTTTTTGAAGAAAAGTGCCCAGAAGAAGGTTCTTGTATTTGTAGAGAAGGATTATGTGTAAATCCTTGTCCAGATACAGAATACATTGAACTTTCTGGTGGTAGCGGCCAATCTTGTAGTAATGATTCACAATGTTCAGATAATGAAGTTTGCTTTACTGCAAACAATGTTAATAAGTGTATAGTAAAATGGGATGCAAATTATTATTTTCACTTAATAGATGCTCTTCCACCAAGTTTACAAACAATTTTAAATGGAATGGGTCAAGTACTAGGGCCTATTTCAGATATTTTACTTGGGCAAAATATTGATTGGGGATTACCTCATTGGTTATCATGGCTTGAAGAAACTATAGTATCAGCAGTAAGGCCTCTAATTGATCAATATATTCCTGCATGGGCTCAAGATTTAGTAATTGGCTTAAATGATACTATTGAAATTTTACAAGAGATGAAAGTAAAAGTTAAAATGGCATTTATACATGACTCCGACCGTCATTCTAGTATAAAGGGTATTGAATCATGGGATGGATTTTTTGTTCAATGGCATGGTCAATGGACAGAAGTAGAGCCCCAAGGGCAAGAAGAAGGCTTTCAGTTAAATTCATCTTCATTTACAGGAAGTATAGCTTGTGAAATTAAAGATGGTAATCCTGTTTATAGTATTTATATAGACGAACATGCTGCCGAATTTTATTTTGGTAGATTTGTAACAGCATTTTTAGATGGCGTATTAATTCCAGCAGTAACCCATGGTCAAGCTAATAGTTTAGGTGAAGCAGTTGAATTATATGTTGACTGCAGAAGTATTTCACAAACAGTTGTTGATACAGTTGCAAATCTTGTTGGAGATTGGGCAAGTGGATTTATCACAGTAGATACAGTAGAAGGCTTATGTCATACAGGCGTAAATTTATTAGTTGATAAAGTTAATGATTATATTAATCAATTACATGTTGGAGATGCAGCAGGTGGAAGTGATGCTTTTAAATTTGGTGGATATGCAACAATTGAAGCAAGAAACACTGAAGGTAAAAAACTTAAAGATGGTAAATATACAGGTACACTTAATTTAGGTGGAGAAAGAGCATTTAATGCAGATTGGGATGCAGAAAAATCCAGATAATTATAATTATTAACTCCATCCATATTCATGAAACTTACCTTTACTAAAAACCTATTCAAAGACTACTCGAAGTATCTCTTCCATTCCTTCAACTGAATCATTTTCTAAAATCTTTTTCATATCTCGTTCCAACTCTTTACTTAAAAAATCTTTTCTGTTATTATCTTTCATGAGTCATCTCCTTTTTTTTGTAATGCTATTATAGCATAAAATTAGGCGACCCTTTTAGACACAATTTTAATATACACTATCAATAAATTACTTTTCAGTTTTCTAAAAATAATGCTTGTTTTTTTATTATTTTTTTTT
>JAMOQH010000081.1 GCA_027064085.1 bacterium
ATATGCCATTGCTTTTAAATTATGGAAAATTATGTGTTAATAAAAAATATAAAGTGGATTCGTTTTTAGATTTAGATAATTTGAAAATTGGCTATCTTGATAGTGATTATTATGCTGTTGAAGATAATGGGATTATTGAAATGACAAATATTTTTAAACTTGATATAAAATATGTTCCATATGAGACTTATGAAGATGTTTTAAAAGCTGTTGAAAAAAATAAAGTGAATGCTGGTGTTATTAATAGCTTAACCGCAAATCAAATATATGATTATAAAAATATTGTTGATTCAAATTTAGTTTTTGCTGCAAGCGGTGTAAAATATGCAACGCTTAAAAATGAAAATAAAGAGCTTTTATTAAAAATTGATGAAAAGTTGAATGTTTTAATTAATGATAAAGGTTCATATTATTATAATAGATATGATTATTGGTTAAAAAATAAAAAACCGAATTCTTTTCATAAATTTTATAGAGAAAATTTTAAGATAATTATTGCAACTATTTTATTTTCTTTATTGATTTTCATTTTATTAAGAGTTGAAATTTATCGCAAAACAAAAAAATTAAAAAAAGCAAATGAAAATAATGAAAATTTAGCAAATAAATTTGAAAATCTTGTTAGTTTTTTAAGTTTCAATATTAAAAGGGTATTTGTTAATGGTAATGATTTATTTTTAGCAGAACTTTTAGATGAAACTATGGAATTAGTTCCGGAAGCTAAATGTGGTGTTGTTTTTAAAGTAGTAAATAATAAATTAAAAGTTGTTAATTATAAAAATTATAAAGATCAAAAACTGCATGAAGTTCTCCTTGAAGCACAAAGCAAATTAAATGGAAATACAAGAAGCAAATTTATAAAATCAGATAAAAGAGTTCTTATAACGTTTAGTGAAAATGAAGATACACTTTGTGGGTTGATAGTTGATATAGGGGATAATTCAAAAGAAACATTTTCAAAATATTCAATTAGAATTTTACGAGTTCTTAAAAAAGTAGCTGCATCTTATTTCTTAGGTGAAAGTATACATGAATTAAATGAAAATTTTCAAAGGGAACTTATACTTTCAATAGTTCAAATGTTAGAAATTCATGATGATTATACAAAAGGTCATTCTGAATCTGTTGCAAATTTATCAAGTAAACTTGCAAAATATATGGGACTTAACGATATGAAAGTAAATGAAATGTACTGGACAGGCCTTGTACATGATATTGGTAAAATCCTTATTAATAGAGATATTATTAATAAAGAAGGAAGGCTTACTCTTAAAGAATATGAAATAATAAAAAAACATCCTGAATTTGGATATATGGCTTTAAGAAAATCTAAAGCTACAAAAGATATTGCAAAATATGTACTTTGCCATCATGAAAGGATAGATGGCTTAGGTTATCCAAATGGTTTAAAAGATAAAGAAATACCTATTGAATCAAAAATAATATCAATTGTTGATAGTTTCGATGCAATGATTTCTTCAAGATCTTATCGTGCTAAGATAGATATAGATAAAGCGTTATTGGAAATTGAAAGTAATTTAGGCACACAATTTGATAAAGAAATAGGTAAAGAATTTATTAAAATGATGAATATAAATTAAAAGAAAGAGGTAGTATTGTGAATTATAAAAAAATGATTTCTATAACAATTTTATTATTCGTAATGACTATGTCTTCTTTTTCTTTTTCTAATGAAATATTGAAAGTTGGATATTATGATGATTATCCACTTGTATTTAAAGATGATAATGGCGAAGCAGCTGGTTTTATTATAGACATTCTTGATAAATTTAATGCTAATAATGATTATGAAATTGAATATATTTATGGTTCGTGGTCTGAAATGTTAAATAGATTAGAAAACGGAAAAATTGATTTAGCTGTAGGTATTTTTAAAAGTGAAAAAAGAGATGAAATTTATGACTTTAATAAAAATCCATTATTAATTACCTGGGGTAAAGTATCAGTGAATTCAAAATATAAAGTTAAATCATTACTTGATCTTGATGGTTTAAAAGTTGGATATATGGATGGTGATTATTATGCTGTTGAAGAAGATGGATTAATTAATGAAGCAAGAGAATTAGATCTTAGTGTTGAGTTCGTTAAGTATGATACGTATGAGGATATATTTAAAGCTATAGAAAAAAATGAAGTTAATGCAGGAGTTACTAATAATATAGCTGTTAATCAAATATATGATTATAAACATATTAAAACAACACCTATAAATTTTGCAGCAAATGGAATAATGTTTGCAACAAAAGAAGGAAAAAATTCTAAAGTTTTAATTGAATTAGATGATTTTATTTATAATTTTTCAAAAAATGAAAAATCTGCTTATAATGAATTATATAATTTTTGGTTTACAGATAAATTAAGAAATAAATATGAACTTTTTTATTATGAAAATAAAACGGAAATAGTATTAAGTATATTTGCAATATTCCTTATTATTGTTTTTTCAAGACTTCAAATATTATATAAGACTAGAGAATTAAGAAGAACTAATAAAGAATTAAAAAAAGCTAATAAAACTATAAAAAACACTTCTAAAGAAATAAAGAATAATTATAATGATTTAAAATTATTAATTAATAAATTTGAAAATTTAATATATTTTATTAATAAAAATTTAGTTTCTTCTCATAAGGAAAATGAAGAATCTTTTTTGAAAGAACTTATGATAGAAGCATTTGATTTAGTTAAAGAAGCAGATTATGTATTTGCTTATGGTTATGATGAAAATGGTAATTTAGTAATTGTTGATTCAATAAATACTGAAAAAATAAAATTTATAGATGTTAACAGAAAAAATATTATAAAATTTGATAGCGATATATGTATTGTTAAGGATTTTCAAAATGAATTAATTAAGCATATTGATAAGGAAAGTACTAAAGATGAAATCATTCGAAAAATGGATATTACAAAAGAATCATTTATTACTGTTTTTAGAAAAGAAGATAGTATAGTTGGTGGTGTTTTACTTGAAATAAAAAAAGATTCAAATAAATCATTTACTAAAGAATCTGAAAGGCTTATGTATGCTTTAAAAAATATTGCAGAGAGTTATTTATTAAATGAATCTTATTATAAAGCTAATCAAATTTTTAAAAATGAAATGATTTATGCAATGATTCAACTGTTGGAAATTCATGATAATTATACTAAGGGACATTCTGAAGCAGTTGCAAATTATGCAAAAGATTTAGCTAAGTATATTGGAATGAATGATGAAAAAGTAAATGAAATTTATTGGGCTTCAATAGTTCACGATATTGGTAAAATATTAATAGATAAGAGTATATTAACAAAAGAAGATTCATTAACTTTTGATGAATATGAAATAATGAAAAAACATCCTGAATTTGGTTATCAAGCACTTAAAGATTCTAAATTAACAGAAAAGATTGCTGAATATATACTATATCATCATGAACGAATAGATGGTAAGGGATATCCTAAAGGTTTAAAAGGTGATGAAATACCAATTGAATCAAAAATAATTGCAATTGCAGATAGTTATGATGCTATGACATCTGAAAGAACTTATAAAGAACGAATTAGTAAAAAGGATGCATTAAAAGAAATAAAAAGAAATTTAAATTTACAATTTGATGTTGAATTAGGGCTTAAGTTTATCGATATGATGGAAAGTCGGTGATAATATGATAAAAAAAATATTAGTCGCTTTAATATTATTGTTTATAATATTATTTTCAATGTCATTCGATTTTGCCAATGCGAAAACAATTAAAGTAGGTTATTATGATGATTATCCTCTTATATATAAAAATGAGGATGGAAAGCCAGATGGTTTTGCAATTGATATTATTAGAGAAATTTTAGAAAATGAAAATTATCAAATAGAATTTGTATATGGAACATGGGCAGATATGCTTAGTTTTTTAAAAAATGATGAAATTGATTTAGTAGTAGATATAGTTAAAAGTGAAGAAAGAGATAAAATTTATGATTTTAATGAAAAACCATTGTTTTTAAGTTGGGGTAAAATTTGTGAAAATAGTAAATATAATGTAGAGTCAATATTTGATCTTGATGGATTTAAAATTGGATATTTAGATGAGGATTATTATGCTACTAGTGAAAAAGGAATAAAAACTATAGCTGATAAATTTAATTTAGATATTGAATTTTTCCCTTATCCTACTTATGATGATGTAATTAATGCAGTTAGTAATAATGAAGTGAATGCAGGTGTAATCAATAAACTTACTATTAGTCAAATATATGAATATAAAAATGTAAAAGATACAACAATTATTTTTGGTGTTAGTGGTTTGAGAATGGCTACTTTAAATGATAAAAATAATGATGTATTAGATATCATTGATGAGTATTTAGGTAAGTGGAAAAGTGATAAGAATTCATTTTATTATTCTAAATATGATTATTGGTTTAATAAAACTAATAATTATGGATTTAAAATATTTTATTATGAAAATAAAAATAAAGTTCTATTAAGTATTTTTATTATAATATGTATATTTTTATATTCAAGAATGAAATTATATTTTAAAGTTAAAGAACTTAGGGAAGTTAATAGTGAATTAGTTGATGTTAATAAAAAGGTTGATGAAAATTATAAAGAAGTAGATAAAACTTATAAAGATTTAGATTTATTAATTAATAAATTTGAAAAATTAATTAAATTTTTAAGTAAAAATTTGGGAATTTCACATAAAGGTAGTGAAGAATTCTTTATGTCTGAACTTTTAAACCAATCTATGAATTTAGTTCCTGAAGCGGATTATGGTTTTGTATATAGTTTTGATAAAAATGATTTGTTAATGGTAATTGATGCGGTGAATATTAAAAGACCTGATTTCAAGAGTTTATATAAAAAAGATTTAGCATTCCTTAATAAAGAAGTAGAAATAACTGAAAATTTTATGATTAAAATAATCAAAGAACTTGGCAGAGAAGATGAATTAGATGAAATGGTTAGAAGGATGCCTATGTCTAAAGAATCGTTATTATTAATTTTAGAAAAGGATAATGAAATCTTTGGTGGTGTTTTATTAGAAATAAAAAAAGGTTCAGAAAAATCGTTTGCTATTGAATCTAAACGAGTTATGATTGCTTTAAAAAATATTTCTGAAAGTTATTTTTTAAATCAAAATTTTCATAAAGCAGATGCGATCTTCCAAAAGGAAATTATTTTTTCAATGGTCAATATGTTAGAAATTCACGATATTTATACTAAAGGTCATTCAGAATCAGTTGCTAAATATTCAAAATTATTAGCTCAATATGTAAAAATGGATGAAGAAACAGTAGATACAATTTATTGGGCTGGTTTAGTTCACGATATTGGTAAAATACTAATTAGTAAGGATGTTATTAATAAAAAAGGTAAACTTACGAACGCTGAGTATGAAGAAATAAAAAAACATCCTACATTTGGATATAAAGCATTAAATGAATCTAAAGCAACAGAAAATATTGCAAAAATTGTATTATCTCATCATGAAAGAATTGATGGTTTAGGTTATCCTAATGGTTTAAAAGGCAATGAAATACCTATTGAATCTAAAATAATTCAAATAGCAGATAGTTTTGATGCTATGATATCTAAAAGATCATATAAAGAGAGTATTACAAAAGAAGGGGCGCTAGAAGAAATAAGAAATAATTTAAATAAACAATTTGATTATGAATTAGGACTTAAGTTTATTGAGATGATGGAAGGTAGGGATTAAATGAAAGTTATATCATATGGTGAAGCGTTAATTGATTTTACTCCAAAAAAAAATGAGAATAAATTAAATGGAATGGATATTGAAACATTTGAAGCGAATCCAGGTGGAGCACCTGCAAATTTAGCTGCTGTACTTGGAAAGTACAATATTAATTCAGCTTTTATTGGTAAAGTAGGATCTGATAAATTTGGTGATACTTTAATTAATACACTTAATAGCTTTAATGTAGATACTTCTAATGTTATTAAAGATAAATATTATAATACTACTTTAGCTTTTGTTCATTTAAATGAACAAAATGACAGATCTTTTTCTTTTTTTAGAAATAACGGAGCTGATACTAGAATTACTTTAGATGATATTGATTTAAATATATTTAATGATGCTAGTATATTTCATTTTGGTTCACTTAGTTTTACTGATGAACCGATAAGATCTACTACACTTGATTTATTAGAGTATGTTGATACTAAAGATTTAATCATATCTTATGATCCTAATTTAAGAGATAAATTATGGTTAAGATTAGATGAAGCTAAATGGTGGATACTTAAAGGTATGGAATATGCAGATATAGTTAAAGTATCTGAAGAGGAATTAGAGTTTTTAACTAATAAAGTAGATATTCAAATAGCCTCAGAAGAATTATTTGAACAATTTAATTTAAAATTACTAATAGTTACTTTAGGTGAAAAAGGAAGTTTTTATAAAACAAAAAACAAAACTGCTATTATTGAAGGTATTAAATCAGAAGTAATAGATACTACAGGAGCAGGAGATATATTTTATGGATCTTTTCTTTATAAACTAATTAATAATAAAGAAAATATAAAAATAACTAAAGATATTGATTTTAATAGTTTAAATATTGATGAAATGCTTAAGTTCGCAAATAAGGCTGGATCATTAAGTGTAACAAAAAAAGGTGCAATGACTTCAATACCAAATATTGAAGACATTAAATAATATAAAAAATATTACAATAGTATTAAAAAAATGAATTATTATTGTTATTATTTTTTTTAACTGTTAAAATGTTTAATGAAGATAATAATAAAATAGAAGGAGATATGAAAATGAGAAAATTAAAAAGAATTGCATCTTTGATTGTAATAATGGTGGTACTATCTACTTCTACATTTGCAGCAGGTTTTACTATTCAACCAAATCCAGAAAATGAAAAAGATTATTTTGAGTATTTACTTAATTTTGTAATGGAGAATTTTAAAAGTGAAATTCTAGAAAATGGAATTACTAAAGATGATTTAATTGAAGGGGCTTATAAAGGAATATTTGATACATTAGATGCACATAGTGTTTATTTTAATGGTGATGAATATGAAGACTTCACTACTTCAACTGAAGGTGAATTTGGTGGAATAGGAATTTCTGTTACTAAAGAAGATAAATATATAAAAGTAGTTTCTCCTATTAAAGGAACACCAGGAGATGAAGCTGGTTTAAAATCAGGAGATAAAATCATTGGTGTTGATGGAGAAGACATTACTGATTGGGATTTATCTAAAGCTGTAGATGTAATGCGTGGAGATCCAGGAGTAAAAGTAATTTTAACTATTGATAGAGATAGCGATATATTTGATGTAGAAATTATTAGAGCAATAATAGAAATAGATTGTGTTGAACATGAAGTGTTAGATAACAATATTGGATATTTAAAAATAATTCAATTTAGTGCAGATTCATATATTGAAACAAAAGATGCATTATTAGATTTAAAAAGTAAAAATGTTGATTCGTTAATTATTGATTTAAGAAATAACCCTGGTGGTTATCTTGATGAAGTAGTATATATAGCAGATCTATTTATAGATAAAGATAAAGATATAGTACATGTTGATTATGAAAGCCAAGAAGATATTTCTTATGTTGCTGAAATAGAAGATTTATTTCAAAAGGATATAGTTGTTTTAGTTAATGAAGGTTCTGCATCTGCTTCTGAAATTCTAACTGGTGCTTTAAAGGATAATAATGAAGCTACTATAGTAGGAACTACTACTTATGGAAAAGGAACTGTTCAAACTTTAATAAAATTAGCAACTGGTGGTGGAATGAAATTAACTGTTGCTGAATATATGACTGCTAATCATACTCATATTAATAAAGTGGGTATAGAGCCAGATATAGTGATAGAAAATAATCAAGATAAAAATATAAAAAAAATAAAAGAATCTTTTGTTCCAACTAATGAACTAAAAACAGTATACTTTAAAGATACATCTTTAAATGTATATGGTGTTCAACAAAGATTAAATGCTTTAGATTATAATTTAGTTCTTGATGGTATGTTTGGACCAAATACTTTAAAGGCTTTAAATGAATTCCAAAGATCAAATAATCAAACAACTACTAATTACATTAATAAAGAAGTAATTAATGAAATCAATGACAAAATTGATAACTACTATAATGCGGATAATGATAACCAGCTTAATAAAGCTATTGAGTTATTAACTATTAAATAAAGAAGAAAAAAAATAAAGAAAAACAAAATATTACAATTTGGTTACAGAATAAAACAAAAACGGAATAAAACAAAAAAGAAATAAATGTATAAATAATGTATGTTATGCACAAAATAGAGGAAATTATTAACAAATTGTGGATAAGTCCTTTGGAAAAGTTGTGGAATTCTAAAACTATCAACATAGTTAACATACTATCAACATATATGAACAAAAAACATATGTTTATCCACATAATCCACAGTCAAATTTGTAATATAACTGTAATTAACATTTGATTTCAAATAGTGTATAATACTCATATAACTACAAGTGGTTCTCTTTTACAGTTATGTTACAAAAGTTGAGATAGATTGACTACAAGGACCATAAGTGTTATACTTTTATGGAGATATGATTATTTAGCGTATTTTTTGCGTTTTATAATAAATGCTACAAATATTCGGCACATGTACAATGCTGAATATGAACCAACCAGGTTATAGGCAAGGGGAGACCGGTTGATTGATCAATTTCCCCTTCGACAGAGAGAAACATTGATTATAAGGAGGAATTTAAGATGAAGAAAATTTTATCTTTAGTATTAGTTTTAGTACTAGTACTAGGAAGTATGCCTTTAGCATTCGCTGATGAAGCTACACCAACGGCTGGAGAAACATTACAAGCTTACGGTTTAGTTACAGGAATGGATGCAGAAGGAAACTTAGGTGAGGATGTACAAGTAACAAGAGCAATGATGATTAAATTGTTAGAAACATTATTAGGGGAAGAAGAGGCTGCATCAACATTTGCATTACCTTCTACTTTCACTGATGTACCTGCTGACGCATGGTATGCACCTTATGTTGCATATGCTGAGTTAATGGGTTACACAAATGGTATGGGAGACGGAACTTTCGCTCCAGATGCTTTAGTAAGCAAGCAAATGGTTGCTACTTACTTATTAAGAGCTTTAGGATATGAAGTAACTGCTGAGAACTATGCTACTGCAGAAGCTGACGCTTTAGCATTAGGAATTGATGTTACTCCTGCTGCTGCTGAGATGACTAGAGGCGAAGCATTTGACATGATGTTAGATGCATTAGCTGTACCTACTAAAGATTCAGAAGTAACTTTAGGAGCTAAATTAGAAATCGCTGATTTCACTACTCCAGTAGTAGTAGTTCCAGAAACTTTAGAAGTTGTTTCTGTTGAAGCTACAAATCTTAGAACTGTTGAAATTACTTTCAACATGGATATGACTGCTAACGAAGAAGCTGATGTTGCTTCAAACTATAAGTTTGATTCTAATGCTGCTGCAAAAGCTATAGTTGATGGTGAAAAGGTAACTGTAACAGTTGCTGATGCTAATGCATTAGGTAATTACAGTTCAAAAGATGTTGAGATTAGTAAAGAACTTGGGTTTGATGAAGATTTAGTTGTTAAAAACGTTTCATTTAAAGATACTACTGTTCCTTCAATTCTTTCTGTTGAAGCAACAGGTCCTAGAACTTTGAAAGTGACTTTCTCAGAAGTGTTAGAAGACGATGCTGCTGATGCTTTAACAGGTGTTAAATTAAACGATGGAACTGTTGCTCTTGATACAGCTTCAAGTATCGTTTACTCAACTAATGAGCCAACTGCAACTATTAAGACTCTTGCTGATTTATCAGAAGGTTTAAATACTCTTAATATTGGTACTACTAATGTTATGGTTGATAATGCTGGATACAGCTTACAAGCTGCTGATATTGCATTTGATTATGTTGCAGATACTAGTGAATTAACTGCTACAATTACTGATTCTTCAGAGACATTTGTTGAGATTACATTTAACAAAGCTCTTAAATCAGGAACATTTATGGGAAATGATAATGTATATATTACTCATACTTATGATACTGCTACAAACGAAATTCTTGGAAATAACGTTAATGTAACTAATCCGGATGGCGACGACCAAACTTTTAAAGTAGTATTTGATAATCCGATTCCACCAAATGGCGTGAATGTATGGGTTGGTTATGTAGATACTGATGCAAAATTAATTGAAGATGGTTATGGCAATGAATTTGCAGCTGCAGTTTATACTGTTTCTGTAACTTCTGATACAACTAATCCAACTGCTACAGTTGAATTTAAAGATTCTAATGAAGTAAGAGTAACTTACTCAGAAGATATGGATCAAACTGTTGCAGAAACAACTTCAAATTATACACTTAAAGATGCTGATGGTGATAAAGTAAACATAACTAATGCTGTTTATAATGCTGCTGATGACTATGTTACTTTAACTACTGCAACAATTGAGGGTGGAGAGATGACTCTTGAAGTTAAAAATCAAAAAGACACTTCAGTTGCTGGTAACAAACTTGGAACTCAAGTTTATACTTTCACAGCTACAGATAAGGTTGAACCTACTGTAACTGATAAAAGTGCGGCTGCTGGAATACAAGTATATGGAGTATCTACTGACAAAGTTAGAGTAGACTTTAGCGAAGCTATGGATATTACAACAACTACTGATAAAGATAACTGGTACTTTAATGGATCAGCTCTTGCTGATGATGACACTGTAGAAGCAATTAATGGTAATAAGTCTGTAATAATTACTAGAGATGCTGCTGATGTTACAGCAAGTGATACAGTTACTATGGGTAGAGTTAAAGATGCTGCTGGTAACTGGATTAATTCTATTTCTACATCTTTAGTTGTTATAGATGCTGTTCAAATTGTTCCTAAGACTGTAACTGCTATTTCTACAACACAAATTGAGATGTTATTTGAAGATGAAATAATTACAGGAGCTTTAATTGCTGATTTTGAGGTTGATAATGATAATGCAGGATATGATGCTGTTATTGTTGGTATTTCTACAAGCGTTGATGCTGGCGATACTACTATTACTTTGACTCTTCAAGATGATGCTACAAATAGTATTGCAGATTATACAGCTGCAGTTGTAAAAGTTAGATCTGCTGGTGGTGCAGCGACTACTGGTGCTATGAATGAATATGATATTACTTTAACTTTCACAGAAACTACTGTAGTTGATTCTATTTCTCCTAACTATGTTGGTTCAGTGACTGATGATACTGATGCAAATGGTAAAATTGATGCAATTGTAGCTACATTCTCAGAAGATATTTATGTTGCTTCTGTAACAGAAGCTGACTTCTCTGTTGAAGGTTATACAATTGATAGTGTATCTGTTTCGGGTGCTGAAGTAACATTAGTACTTGAAGAAGGTTCTGAAGCTGATACTGATGCTACTCCTGAAGTAGAATTAGTTGGTGCTGTTGAAGATACTGAAAGAAACGTTCTTGACGGTGATACTGCAGCTGACGCTGTTGATGCTGCTGCTCCAGTGTTATTGACAGTTGTTAATGAAGCTGCTACAATTAGTACTGATGATGTATTAACATTTACATTCTCAGAGGCTGTTGCTATTTTAGCTAACTTAGACGATGTTAATAGCTATACAGTTACTACTGCTGGTGCTGGTTCAATTAAAACTGATACAGGTGCAGTTAATACTGATGAAGTTGGAACATTAATGATTAATGATGCTACATGGGCTAATTCTGATAGTATTGCTTTAGTAGCTGCTTCTTTTGCAGATGCTGCTGGTAATAACTTAAATGCTGCTGCTGATACTGTTACATTTACAGATGTAACAGGTGCAAATGTTGCTGCTAATAACACTATTAATTAATCAGATAAATTAAAATCAATAAGGTGCCAGGGAAGCCTCCGAAAAACTAGGCTTTTTAGGCAACAAAACCTATGATTTGAATATTTATTCATAATAATAGGCC
>JAMOQH010000082.1 GCA_027064085.1 bacterium
TATCATCTATAGAAACGGCTAATGGATAGCTTGCGCCACTTCGAGCTTGCGAGGGTGGGCAAGTATGTTATACACCAGTTCTTTATAATCTTAATCACTTCAATAATAGCATCCGATTAACAGATACCTGATTTTCAGCTTTGACCTTATAAAAGTAAACACCCGAACTAACAGGCTTATTTTTCTGATTTAAACCATTCCATACTACATTGTGCTGACCCTGTAATATTTTCTCGCTTAGTAGTGTTTTTACTTTCTGTCCTTTCACATTATATACTTCAACTGAAACATCTGAATCGGATGGTAAGTTAAAACTAATTGTTGTGGTTGGGTTAAAAGGATTTGGATAATTGCTAATGTTTAATTTTGAATGTTGAATGTTTAATTCGTTATCATCGCTCCCAACCAACGGATCGTTGTAAGTCATATCAAATTCAATCTCAGTTGTTTGCTCATTTTCGACTGTTACAGTATAGATTACATTATCATCGTAAAACACACGTTCTGCGTAAAGGTCGTAGGTACCTTCCGGGAGTTGGATTTCAAAATAACCAGAACTATCAGCAAAGGTAAATTCACCTGGTTCATCGTTTGCTTTTAATAGCACGTAATTCACTGGTTCACCGCTTATGGATTCTCTAATGTAACCGGTAATTTTCCCAAGTTGTGGTGCACCGTATTCATAAGCTCCAATATCGATTATAGAGTTGCCATCATTATCACCATCCCAGACACGAACGCTGTTTTCAATATCGAAAGGATAATAATAGTCTAACGTATCAAAACCTGCGTCAATGGCCATACTATTTGCAGCTAAATGAAAATCACCGTTTTCGATATCCACAAAAATTTCTTGTGCTTGAAGAGAATCTACAATTATATTTCCACCACCGTCAATTAATGGTGGATCGAGAGGAAAATCAATAATACAATTACGAAAAGTGTCTGATCCGTGAGGAATTGGCCACCAATGTAAGTCACCGTTCATTAAAATAATACAATTAGTGAAGAGTGAATCTGTGCTATCAGATAGTAACTTTGGATAATTATTAACAAAAATATTGTTTACTATTTGGTCTTGATAAGTGCTTATCGCATAAGATGAGGAATTATAATCATAATTAACATTATTGGTATAAGTAATATCTCCGTGAAAATATGTCTGACCACCTCTAATCGTATTATTGGTTATTCTTCCAAAAACGTGACCTGTATCAAGACCGCAATTTTCAAAATAGTTATTGTTGATATCAATATTGTAATAATCAATTTCAATTCCTTTGCCTTGACCACCTGATCTAATAAATTGATTATCTTTGATAAATAAATTAGCCATACTTTCCTCATCACCAGAGCCCCATATACCAGTACTAGTATTATTAAATTGGTTACTAAAGATATATGAACTTGATTCGTCATAGATGCTAATCCATAATGATGGATTTGAATAACTAGTATAGTTTATCTCATTATCAATGAAATTTATGGGATAAGTAAAGGAAATTACTACACCTTGATTAAATACATTATTTGCAATTAAAGGTATGTTGGTTGAATTTAAGTATATAGTTTTAATTATCATAAAATCTTGAAAGTAAATATTGGCAACACCTTGATGAATCGGACCAATTATGCTAAATAAGTTATTTAAAATTTCGATATTTTCAATCTTACTTTGTATCTCTATAGAATTTCCATTATTTAAAAAAGTACAGTTCTCTATTTTTGCATTTCCCGATCTTATCGAAAGTGCACCATCTGGTTGTTCTGTAATACTATATCCAACGAAAGCAGCATATTCAAAATTACAAAATTTAAAACTTGCAAACCCAGCATCTTCTGGTAAGTAGATATTTCCCCAACAATAGTAATCTTCATCTTGGATTCTAGTAAAAGTTATGTTTGATTCTTCAGTACCTTCAGCAATTATGCTACCTTCACATCTAATGAATTTAGCTGATGATTCTATACCGTCAACGAACCAAAAATCATTACCAAAATCAAATGTATCCAGTAAGCGAGCATCAAATTTTACAATTGTACCTGGTAGAATAGTTAAAGAAATATCTTCTTCTACAAATACCCCAGAAGTAACTAAATAAGGATTATTTTCTGGTGTCCAAATTGTGTCTTCTGTTAGATGACCACCGACTTCGATTGCTGAAGCAATCGAAGAAAGAGTAATTACTAATGTCACTAAAACTATTATTTTATTCATTTTCTTTATTTACCTCTTAAGGTGTATAATGTATGGGCTATGCCG
>JAMOQH010000083.1 GCA_027064085.1 bacterium
AATACTATGTGTGGTGGAACTAATGCTACTCCAAGAGATCCAAGTAAGCCTAGTTGTTATGAAGGATATTGTGTTGGTAAACCTCTTGAATATGATAAAAATGCAATTTGGGAAAAGCAAGACATGGCAAATTATAAAAATGGAATCAAGTCAGAACTAGAAATTGGTTCTAATGGAACTGGTTCTATTATATTAAACTTAAAAAATCTTAAGTTTAATACTCAAAATAATTCAAATGTAGGCTCCAATGGTTCTATTAGTGATTATTTGATTATTGAGGAAAAAAGAGATGGAGCAAGTGATGTTTCTCATATTATAACAACTCGTAAAGATAGCAATGGAGATGCTCAAAATTTAATTTATGATTGTGAAGATTCAAGTATTTCTAATACTGGTGGTAATATACATATCCCCGATAATTGTACTGAACACTCTATTTCAGATGAAGAATTAAAGTTTCTTGAAACTGATGAGTATAGTGTTAAAAAATTAAGATTAACTTTTCGTTCCAACGCTCAACACAATGATTTAGCATTTATTCTTAGCTCATATCAATTAAAACCTAAAGATGTTACTAATTTTAGATGGGCTTTTAGTGGTGATGAAAACGAGAAAGAAGGTCCTAGAGATGCTTTTAGTAAAGATGACATTAAATTAACTGGAAGGTTGATTGATTTCTTTAGAGGCAAAGATAGTTTTGAAGAAGATACTGCAATTAAATGTAAATATAAAGATGATGGAACAAGAAAAGGAACTTGTCCTGATAGAAAATTTCCTTTAGCAGATATTTATAATAGTAGAGTAAAATTTGTTGGAACACCAAGTCAAATGTATACTTATCAAGGTTATAGAAACTTTCAAAGAGATAATATAACACCTATTGATGAATCAATTATAATTTTTGGTGCAAATGATGGTTTATTGCATGCTATAAATCCAGATGATGGCCATGGTGAAGAATTATGGTCATTTGTTCCGCCAACTCTTTTAGCAAGATTACAAGATATTGTAGGGAATAATAATTTTAATAAAACAGTAAGTCAATTTTATCTAGATTCATCAGCAAGGGTAATGGATGTTTGTGATGGAACTAACTGTAACAGTTCAAGTGCTAATTGGAAAAGAGTTTTAATTATGGGATTTGGAGAAGCACAAGAAGCATTGATGGCTTTAAATATAACAAATTTAACTAGGCCAATATTTATGTGGGCAATACTAAACGAAACTCCTAGAATTTATAAATCACCATTATTTAACGATTTAGATAATTGTAGTAAATTTAAAAGAGTGTTAAGATGGGATAAAGATGGTAATATTTTTGCTTATTCAAATCTAGATGAAGAAATGGCTGATGATAATGAACTTGTTCATGATAGATCTGACCATATTAAAAAGACAGATTTAAAATTATCAGAACATCCAGAATATGATTATTCTCTATTAAGTAAAACATGGTCTGAGCCTGTAATTGCACAGCTTGGTGGTAGTGATAGTACTACTGGTAAATTTGTTGCTGTTATTGGTGGAGGAGGTAATTATCCTTATAAAACAGTTAATCCTAATGAAGTTTCAACTAATGATAAGGCTACATGTTATGATGCAACTAGAGATTTTGGTAGATCTGTTTATATGATTGATATAATGAATAATGGTAAAATTTTAACTCGTTATAACATACCTAGTAACAGTAATGATATACCTGCAAGGGTACCTGCAAGAGTATCTATTTTACCTAAGCCACAACAAGCTGGATTATCAGGTATTCAAAACAGAATTATGGCTCAAATTTATACTGCTGATATGTCAGGTAGAATTTGGAGAATGACTGTTAATGATACTGATGTTGGAGCAAATGGTAAAGTAATAAATTGTAAAGATGATAATACAAATAAGCTAGAGTGTTTAAAACTTTATGATAACTCATCAACTAAAGCACATAAAGATTATTTTTTCAAATCTGTTGCTATAACTTATGATGGTAAAACTTCAAATGTTAATAATACTTCTATTAATGATGATACTAGTGTTTGGGTTTATGCTGGTTCTGGTGATGTGAGTTTAGATGGAATTAAAGATAATAGTGGTAATAATATACTTGTTGCAATTAAAGATCGTTATTGGGAATTATCTGATACGAATGGAGAATCTATTAATGGAGTAGGTGTTGATAAAAGTGATCTAAGATTATTACCTAGTGATATTGAGGCTGATTCTAATAAATGTACTAAAGATGATTATAAA